>JBDSXE010000084.1:0-9959 GCA_039926325.1 Paracoccaceae bacterium
CCGGCAGATGCGGGATGGAAATTGCGGTGCATAAGCAAAGGACTGATATGACAAACCCTTTATACGACAGTCTTTTCGCCCGGCTGGCCCATCGCGCCACCCCGCTTTTGACACTGCAAGACGGGACACAGCTGACCGGAGTAGACTTTCACGCACAGGTTGCGCGGGCGGCTGGGGCTTTGCGGGCGGCAGGTGTGGTCAAGGGCGACCGCGTCGCGGTGCAGGTTGCAAAATCACCCGATGCGTTGGCGATCTATGGTGCGACGGTCGCAATCGGGGGGGTATTTTTTCCGCTGAACTCGGCCTACACGGCGGCGGAGGTCGACTACTTTCTGGGTAACGCAACGCCACGGCTGTTTTTGTGCGATCCGGCGCGTGGGCTGGAATTAACGCCTGTGGCGGTGCGGCATGGCACGGCTATGCTGACGCTGGATGGCAAGGGTGGCGGGACGTTTGCTGATGAGATGACCGGGCATGGTCCGGCGTTCGTGGCGGCGGAATGTGGGCCGGATGATCTGGCGGCGATCCTGTATACTTCTGGCACCACGGGGCGGTCCAAGGGGGCCATGCTGACGCACCGGAACCTGTTGTCGAACGCCGAGGTGCTGGCAAAGCTGTGGCGTTTCACCGCAGACGATGTCTTGCTGCACGCCCTGCCAATCTTTCACACGCACGGACTGTGCGTTGCGTCGAACGTGGCACTGCTTTCGGGGTGCGAGATGATCTTTCTGCCGGGCTTCGATCTGGAGGCGGTCGTGCGGCTGCTGCCCCGGGCAACGGTCATGATGGGCGTGCCGACGTTTTACACGCGATTGCTGGACGACGCGCGGTTTGACCGCGATCTGGTGGCGAGAATTCGACTGTTCGTGTCAGGGTCCGCGCCGTTGCTGGCCCAGACCCACCGTGAGTTCGAGGCGCGGACGGGTCATCGGATACTAGAGCGGTACGGGATGACAGAAACGAACATGAACACCTCTAACCCTTATGAGGGCGAGCGACGGGCCGGGACCGTGGGGTTTCCGCTGCCGGGGGTGGAAGTGCGGATTACATCGGATGGGCTGGAGGTGGCGCGCGGCGAGGTTGGCGTGATCGAGGTGCGCGGGCCGAACGTGTTTGCGGGCTACTGGCAGATGCCGGAAAAGACGGCAGAAGAGCTGCTGCCGGATGGCTGGTTTGTCACCGGAGATTTGGGGATGTTGGATGCCGACGGCTATTTGCTGATCGTCGGGCGGATCAAGGATCTGATCATCACCGGGGGATATAACGTCTACCCCAAAGAGGTGGAGTTGCTGCTGGATGCCGTGCCGGGGGTGGTTGAAAGCGCGGTGATCGGATTGCCGCACGGCGATTTCGGCGAGGCGGTGTTCGCGGTTCTGGTGGGTAGCGAGGTTGAGACGGCTTTGGCGGCGATCGCGGGCAATCTGGCACGGTTCAAGCAGCCCAAGGGCGCCGTGGTGGTGGCGGACTTGCCCAGGAATGCGATGGGCAAGGTGCAGAAGAATGTTCTGAGGGAACAGTATAGGGATTGGTTTTTGAAGGAGTGAGTTTCGGCGGGCGACCGGGGGGCTGCCCCGGACCCAGGGATATTTAGGAAAAGATGAAATCAGTCTGGGGTCGGGTCAATGTCGAGCTCGGCTTCGAGAAAGCGTTCAAAGGCGTCGAGGTCGATCAGCTCGAACTGGCCAAAACCTTGCATCCACACCGAGGCATTCCGCATCGCGTCGGGTTCGAGTTTGCACCAGTTGATGCGACCGCGTTTTTCCTGACTAATCAGGCCAGCGTCGGCAAGGATCGTCAGGTGCTTTGAGATGGCGGCCAATGATATCTGGAACGGGGCCGCGACATCGGTGACAGCCATGTCATCCTCTAGCAGCATCGACAGGATCGCCCGGCGGGTCGGGTCGGCGAGGGCTGCAAAAACGGTGTCGAGGGTAAGGGTCATGGCGGCAGTATCGGGGTGGTTGCGGCGATGGTCAACCAGATGGTTGAATTTGGCGCGCGGGATATGGCGCGATTTTTAGGTGGTTTGGCACGGCAAGCAATGGTGTAAAAACACGTATGATCAATATGTTATGACGGTATTCTGCCGCGTTATCCTTGCTTGACTCGGATCGGGTGCTTCCATAGGTATGCAGCGACTGTCGAAGGGGCGTTTCATGGGCGACGATCCTGACCTTGTGCGGCTCCGCTCGCTTGAGCAGAAGCTGGCGAAGGCTCAGAAGAAGCCGGTGGAACAAGCCACGACGACGGGCGCGAGTTTCTCGCAGGGCGAGTTGGCCTGGAGGATGGTGATCGAGCTGGTTGTGGGTGTGTGCCTGGGGCTGGCGATCGGTTACGGGCTGGATGTGCTGTTTGGCACAATGCCGATCTTCTTGGTGATTTTCGTCCTGTTCGGTTTTGCTGCGGGCGTCAGAACGATGATGCGAACGGCAAACCAGATGACGGCACAAGCGGTGTCGAAACAGGCAGTGTCGAAACAGATGGGGGCCAAAGCGCCACCAACGGACGAAGGGGGCTGAACATGGCAACGGAAGCAAAGGGTACGGGTCTTGTTTTCGACCCGATGCACCAGTTCACGGTTCATCCGCTGTCGGGTGAGGGTCTGCATTGGTACACGTTCACCAACGCAACACTGTGGATGGCAATTGCCGTGCTGGCGATGTCCGCGCTGCTGATCCTGGGCACCAGCCGTCGGGCCGTCGTTCCGGGCCGTATCCAATCGGTTGTCGAGCTGATGTACGGCTTTGTCCACAAGATGATCGAGGATATTTCCGGCCACGACGGCCTGAAATTCTTTCCCTATATCATGACGCTGTTCTGCTTCATCATCTTCTCGAACTTTTTGGGTTTGATCCCCGGCGCGTTGACGACCACTTCGCATATCGCGGTTACGGCGGTTCTGGCGCTGTTGGTTTTCATCACCGTCACGGTAACCGGATTTATTCTGAACGGGGTCAGTTTCCTTGGCCTGTTCTGGGTATCATCGGCCCCGATGGCGCTGCGGCCCATTCTGGCGGTGATCGAACTGATCTCTTACTTCGTGCGCCCGCTCAGCCATTCCATTCGTCTTGCTGGCAACATGATGGCCGGTCACGCCGTGATCAAGGTGTTTGCAGGTTTTGCGGCCATCGCGGTCATCTCGCCTCTGTCGATCATCGGCATCGTGGCGATGTTCGGCTTTGAAATTCTGGTCTGCGTCATTCAGGCCTACGTGTTCACGCTGCTGACTTGCGTTTACCTGCGCGACGCGCTGCATCCCCATCACTAATTCCGCTTAGGCGGGCAACCCAAAACTCTAGTCGAATTCAAGGAGAAACGACATGACTGGTGATCTTACCCTTCTCGGCCAATACATCGGTGCTGGTCTGGCTTGTATCGGCATGGGCGGCGCCGCCGTCGGTGTTGGTAACGTGGCAGGCAACTTCCTTGCCGGCGCACTGCGTAACCCGTCGGCCGCACCGGGCCAGACCGCCATGCTGTTCATCGGCATCGCGTTCGCCGAAGCTTTCGGCATCTTCTCGTTCCTGGTCGCCCTGCTGCTGATGTTCGCAGTCTGATTTTCGGACCTGACGTTCCGGCCCTATCGGGTCGGGTGCAATCGGATCTGAGGAGAGCGATATGGCAACGACAACCGTAGATGCGGCGGGCGTAGAGGCGGCAGGCGCGGCACACAAGGCCGGGATGCCGCAACTCGACTTCGCGACGTTCCCCAACCAGATCTTCTGGTTGGCCGTCACGCTGGTCCTGGTGTTCCTGCTACTGACCAAAGTGGTTCTGCCGCGCGTGGCAGGCATTCTGGCAGAGCGTAAGGGCGCTATCACTGGTGATCTGGCCGCGGCGGAAGAGCTGAAGCAAAAGGCTGTGGCGGCAGAGAAAGCCTATCAGGACGCGCTGATTCAGGCGCGGACCGAAGCGGGCAAGATCATTACGGCAGCCAAAGCTGATATCCAGAAAGACCTGGATGCCGCGACCGCAACGGCTGACGCGCAGATTGCTGCGAAAGCCGCCGAAAGCGAAGGTCGCATCGCAGAGATCAAGGCTGGTGCGATGGACGCTGTTGCAGAGGTTGCGCGTGATACCGCAGAGGCGCTGGTTGCGTCGCTGGGTGGATCGGCGGATGCCAAGGCAATTGCGGCGGCTGTTAACGCGCGGATGAAGGGGTAAGCGATGAAACGCCTGATAGCAGTACTGTTCGCGCTGACCGCCTCACCCGCAATGGCGGCAGAAGAAGGCCCGTTCTTCTCGCTCCACAATGCGGAATTCGTGGTGACGATCGGGTTTCTGGTTTTCATTGGCCTGCTGATCTATCTGGGCATCCCCAAGCTGTTGGCCAAGTTGCTGGACAACCGCGCCGTCCAGATCAGCACGGAACTGAACGAAGCCCGGATGCTGCGTGAAGAAGCCAAGGCGCTGTTGGCTTCCTATGACAAGAAGATGAAAGACGTGGCCGAGCAATCGGCGCGCATCATCGGAACCGCCAAGGAAGAGGCGCAGGCTGCGGCAGCGCAGGCCAAGGTTGATCTTGCGTCCGCGATCACCCGGCGACTGGCTGCGGCAGAGGATCAGATCGAATCTGCGGTCAAAGCTGCCGAACGCGCGGTGCGGGATCAGGCGATTTCGGTGTCGATTGCGGTGGCTGGCGAAGTGCTGGCCAAGCAGATGACGGCGGATGGCGCCAAAGCTTCGATCGACGCGGCGATTGGCGAAGTGGCGGCCAAGCTGCACTAAATCCCAAGCTTCAGAATGCGAAAAGGCCCGGGCAATGACCCGGGCCTTTTGCTTTGTAATTAAGTTAGCGGCTTTTCGGCGTGATGATGATTTCGACGCGGCGGTTCTGGGCACGGCCCGCCGTGGTCAGGTTCGACGCGACGGGTTGCGCCTCGCCTTGGCCAAATGCGGCGACGCGCCCAGCCGGAACGCCAGCGCCCACCAGAATATCGCGGACAGAGGTGGCACGACCGATGGACAGATCGACGTTATACGCGGCGGCACCGACGTTGTCGGTATGGCCGATGACCTGAATGGTGCTGGCGGGATAGGAAATCAGGTTGGCGGCGATCGAACGCAGTTCACCCTGCAAATCGGGGCGCACGGCGGCGCTTCCGGTCGCAAACAACACGTCGTCGGGCAGGTTGACCAGCAGGTAGGTGCCCATGTTGGTCACCGAAACGTTCGGGTTGCCAAGTCGGCTACGAAGATCGGCCGCCTGAGTGTCAAGGTTGTTGCCAATGGCGCCGCCCAACAGGCCGCCAGCCGCCGCACCCAACAGCGTAGCACCCAGACGGTCACGGCCATTGTGCGCCGTCGAGGCGCCAAGCAGGCCGCCGATCACGGCACCGGTCGCGGCACCGTTCTTGGCGCGATAATTCGGATCCTGGATGTTGGTAGTGTTGCTTTCACAAGCGGTAAGCGCCAGAACGCTCGCCAACGAAACGGCGATTGTGGATTTCATCATCATGTTTTTTGCTGCCTCAAATAGTTACTGGCCGCGTTTGGCCTGTGCGGTCTTTATACCAGCAGGCCGCGATCTGGCACAGATGCAGCGAGGGATTAGCGGTTTTCCGCGCACCATGGTGCGGTGTCAGGCTGCCGCCTGATCCGCATCCTTGCGGGCCGCCTCCCACGCCAACATGGCGCGTTTGACGGGCAGGCCCCAGTGATAGCCGCCCAAACCGCCTGATTTCCGCAATGCGCGGTGGCATGGGATGAAAAAGCTGATCGGGTTGCGACCTACGGCAGTACCGACGGCGCGAACCGCTTTTGGCAGGCCAATCGAACCGGCGATCTCTGAATAGGTGGTGACTTGACCAGACGGGATGGCCAGCAGCGCCTCCCACACCTTGATCTGGAACGGGGCACCGATCATGTGCATCGTCGTCGGATGACCCGCGAAGGCCGCGTCGATCATTGGGCCAAGCCGGGGCTGGTTTTCGGTAAACCTCGCTGCGGGCCAGCGCGATTTCAGATCTGCAAGTGCTGCGTCAAACCCGGTTTCCTCGGTGAACGCGAGGCCGGTCAAACCACGCTCTGATGCCATCGCCAACGCGGGTCCGAACGCCGTTTGCGACTGGCCCCATTCCAATGTCAGCCCCTTGCCACCCGTGGCATATTCGCCCGGCGACATCGCCTCCCACGTCAGGAACAGGTCGTGCAGACGGCCACCCCCGGACAGACCAGAGGACAGGGCGGTGTCAAGGACAGTGAAACGCGTCGCCAGCAGGCGCCGGGCGTGATCCAACGTCAGATATTGCTGATACCGCTTGGGTGACACGCCAACCCATGCCGAGAACAGCCGCTGAAAATGGGCCGGCGACATGTTCATTTTCTGGGCCAGACTGTCCAGCGTCAGGGCTGGACCTTCGGCGTCGATGATGTTCAGCGCACGGGCGATGACGGCGTAATGGTACGGCTCCGGGGTCATGTTGGTCATGGGTAAATCTCCTTGCGTCCAAGTTAGGCAAAAGACGACGGTGTTACGACCCGAAAGCTGCGCGTTTTGCTTGATGGTGCGCCGCCGCTCGGGCATAGGGCAAACATGGCAAGGCAGCTTGATTACCAGACTATGACGGCGATTTTCACCCGGTTCCAGGAATTGGAGGCCGCGCCGAAGGGTGAACTGGTCCATTTCAACGCGTTCACGCTGCTGGTTGCGGTGGCGTTGTCGGCGCAGGCCACGGATGTCGGCGTGAACAAGGCGACCAAAGCGTTGTTCGCGATTGCCGATACACCAGCCAAAATGCTGGCCTTGGGTGAAGAATCCCTGATCGACCATATCAAGACTATAGGGCTTTACCGCAACAAGGCCAAAAACGTGATCCGCCTGTCGCAGATTCTGCTCGACGATTTTGGTGGCGAAGTGCCCTCCAGCCGCGCTGCGTTGCAAAGCCTGCCCGGTGTAGGCCGCAAAACGGCGAATGTCGTGCTGAACATGTGGTTTCATCACCCGGCACAGGCCGTCGATACCCACATCTTCCGCGTCGGCAACCGCACCGGCATTGCGCCGGGCCGTGACGAAGTTGCGGTGGAACGCGCCATTGAGGACAACGTGCCGATGGAGTTTCAACTGCACGCCCACCACTGGCTGATCCTGCATGGCCGCTACATCTGTGTGGCGCGTAGCCCCAAATGCGGGATATGCCCGATTTATCAATACTGTCTTTATGAGGAAAAAATGGCATGAAAAGCTATCAGGTCATCGGCATCGGCAATGCCATCGTCGATGTATTCTCGCCCGCTGATGACAGCTTTCTGGACCTCATGGGGATCGAAAAAGGCATCATGCAATTGGTCGAGAAAGAGCGCGGCGAACTGCTGTACGGTGCTATGAAAGAACGGGTTCAGGCGCCGGGTGGCTCGGTCGCCAACACGCTGGCGGGCTTGGGAAATCTGGGGCTGACGACCGGCTTTATCGGCCGGGTTCATGATGATGCGCTGGGCCGCTTCTATGCCCGCGACATGGCCGAAAAGGGCACGCATTTCGTCAATGCCCCGGTGCCGGGCGGCGACCTGCCCACATCTCGTTCGATGATTTTCGTCTCGCCCGATGGCGAGCGTTCGATGAATACCTATCTTGGCATATCGTCCGAACTCGGGCCGGATGATGTGTCGGATGATGTGGCGGGGCGTGCGGAACTGCTGTTTCTGGAGGGGTATCTGTATGACAAGCCCAAGGGCAAACAGGCGTTCGAACGGGCAACGCAGCTGTGTCATGCGGGCGGCGGCAAGGCGGGGATTGCCCTGTCGGACCCGTTCTGCGTTGAACGCCATCGCGGCGATTTTCGGCGGCTGGTCAAGGATCTGGATTTTGTTATCGGCAATGAACACGAGTGGTGCTCGCTGTATCAGACCGACCTGAGTTCCGCGCTGGAACAGGCGGCAGGTGATGCCGGGCTGGTGGTTTGCACCCGCTCTGGTGACGAGGTGATCGTGGTCAGGGGTGACGAGCAGGCCGTAGTGCCGGTGCGTCGTGTGGTGCCCGTCGATGCTACTGGTGCGGGCGATCTGTTCGCAGCGGGGTTCCTGTATGGCATCGCGACCGGGCAATCGCTGGCGACTTGCGGGCGGATGGGCTGCGTTGCGGCGGCGGAAGTCATCAGCCATTACGGCGCACGGCCAGAGGCGGATTTGAAGGCGCTGTTCAGGAAAGAGGGCCTGATCTAGCCCTCACTCCCCCAGCTTGGCGTGCACCTCGTCCAGATCGACCTCGGCCAGCGGCATCTTGTTGGCCGGGTTTTCGAAATCATACTTGAAACATTGGAAATCGCGTTTGTAGATTTCCCACATCAGATGCATCGACATATCGTCGAAATAATCCTCGACAGGATGCAGTCGGGTTGGGCCGTGACCTTCGCTTTCGTTAAAGCGCGGTATGGTTTTGAGGTCGATCTTGTGCTTTGGCTTCATCTTTTTGACGACCTGCGCCACGCCTTCATCGAACTTCTCGGTGAAGAAAATCTGGTTATAGCGTCCGCCGTTGACGATGAAGGTGCTGACATGTCCGGCCATTGCCGACCAGTGAATGTCAGGCTCCATCGGTTTTTTAAAGCGGATGGTGTCGCGGACAAACAGCAAGAACCGTCGGAAACTCTTGATCTGGTCGAACTCCTGCTTGCCGTCCTCGCCCCCAACTTCGATGCCGTATTTCTGAATGATCAGCGGGACAAGGTTACCGCGATAGCGCCTGCCATTGCGCTGAATACCGCAGATCTTGTCGAAGAACGAAGACAGCACGCGGGTGTAGGGGTTCCGCACGCAGGTAAAGCTGTAGATCTCGTGCCCCTTGACCGCCTTCTCGATGATCGGTTGGCTCGCCTCCATCGACCATTTGTGCATGCCTGCCGCAGCATCATGAATGTCGCCGTCGAAAAACTTCCCATGATCGGCATAGAACATGATCTGGCCGATGGTCGAACAGGCACATTTCGGCACCACGCGGTACACGACGCTTTCGCTTTCTGTCATCCAGGTACCGGGGAAACCCATGAAACAATGACTCCTTGGCGCGTTGTGGCTGCAGTACCGTCGCCGTTCGAAACTAACGATCAAAAAGCAAAGAAACTCTGTCTTTTCAATGTCTGATAAAGCTATTTAAGGCAATCCGGTCTGGTCAGGAAAGCGAACTGTTTCGATAATGGCAAAAATCGCCTATATTCTGCTGTGCCACAAAGATCCCGACGGGATCATCGCGCAGGCGCAACGCCTGACGGCGGCGGGCGATTCCATTGCGATCCACTTTGATCTGCGGGCGAAACGCGAAGATTTCGACAGGATTCGGGCGGCACTTGCGACCAATCCAGCGGTCACCTTTGCCACCAAACGCATCAAATGCGGCTGGGGCGGGTGGAGTTTGGTGCAAGCAACCCTCTATGCCGTGCAGGCCGCGATTGAGGCGTTTCCCCGCGCTACCCATTTTTACATGCTGTCCGGCGACTGCATGCCGACCAAAACGGCCGAATATGCCCATCAGTTCCTGGATCGGGCCGAGGTCGATTATATCGAAAGCGTCGACTTCTTCGCGGGTGACTGGATCAAGACCGGCATCAAGGAAGAGCGGCTGATCTATCGCCACTATTTCAACGAACGCACCCATAAAAAGCTGTTCTACGCGTCGATGGCATTGCAGGACCGCCTTGGTCTGGCACGCAAGGTGCCGGCTGATGTGCAGATGCAGATCGGCAGCCAGTGGTGGTGTCTGCGACGGCGCACCGTAGAAGGATTGCTGGAGTTCATAAAGAACCGCCCCGACGTGATGCGGTTCTTTCGCACGACCTGGATTCCCGATGAGACGTTTTTCCAGACCATCGTGCGCCATCTGGTGCCAGAGTACGAGATTAACAGTCGCACCCTGACCTTCCTGATGTTCACCGACTATGGGATGCCGGTCAGTTTTCACAACGACCACTATGACCTGCTTTTGTCGCAGGGCTATCTGTTTGCCCGCAAAATCAGCCCGGATGCCA
>JBDSXE010000085.1:0-2978 GCA_039926325.1 Paracoccaceae bacterium
GGAACTGTGTGCCAAGCACCTCGAACGATTTGGGTTGAAAGCCAAGGTCGCCCTGATTTCGCATTCTGACTTCGGCGATTTTGACACGCCCTCATCGCTCAAAATGCGCGCTGCCCTCGACATCATCCACACGCGACAGCCTGAGTTGGAAGTGGATGGCGAAATGCAACTCAACACCGCTTTGGTGGAAGAGGTGCGAAACCGAAAAATGCCACGTTCCACATTGACTGGCGAAGCCAATCTTCTCGTCATGCCCGATCTGTCCTCGGCAAATATCACCTATCAGGCCATCAAGGTCTTTGGTGACTCGTTGCCTGTCGGCCCCATTCTGTTGGGAACGGCAAAGCCTGCCCACATTCTCACAGGCTCGGTCACCGCGCGTGGCGTTGCCAATGTGTCTGCAATCGCCGTTGCAGAGGCCAACGCATGACCACGCAACGTAACACCGGAACCGCCTTCAAGCCCGAATGGTTTGAGACGGCCCAAGTGAACACTTCCGCCGCTGAACGTCGCGCCTCGACATTGGCCACGCGTCGCTCAGTCAAGAAAGAATATCAGGCCGGGTGGCTGGTGAAGGCTTTGCAATGCATCGACCTCACCACGCTTGCCGGGGATGATACGCCGGGCCGTGTGCACCGCTTGTGTGCCAAAGCGCGCCAACCCTTGCGCGATGATATTGTGGAAAAACTGGGCCTGGCGAAAATGCCAATGGTCGGTGCTGTCTGTGTTTATCCCACCATGGTGTCTCATGCGGTCAAGGCTTTGCAAGGCTCCGGCATTCCGGTGGCCTCGGTCGCCACAGGTTTTCCCGCTGGCCTCACGCCGCTGCCGCTGCGTCTTGCTGAAATCAAATACGCCGTGGAGCAGGGCGCAGGCGAAATCGACATCGTCATCCACCGCGCACAGGTTTTGATGGGTGATTGGCAACAATTATACGATGAAGTCTCGGCCATGCGCGAAGCCTGTGGCTCGGCCCACATGAAAGCCATTCTGGCAACGGGTGATTTGAAAACCCTGCGCAATGTCTACAAGGCCTCGATGGTGGCGATGCAGGCCGGCAGCGATTTCATCAAGACCTCAACCGGCAAGGAAGATGTGAACGCCACGCTCCCCGTCAGCCTTACCATGCTGCGCGCCCTTCGCGATTATGGCGAATACACGGGCCAGCCCATCGGCTTCAAACCCGCAGGCGGGTTGAAAACCGCCAAGGACGCCATGAATTGGCAAATCCTGATGAAAGAGGAATTGGGCCGCCGCTGGCTGGAACCCGATCTCTTCCGCATCGGTGCATCATCCATGCTTTCAGATATTGAGCGCCAGCTCGAACATTTCATCACGGGGCGTTATTCAGCGCTCTCACATCACGCACTGGCTTGAGGATCAATCAATGCCCACAGTTACAGAAGTCCTGAACACCATGGACTACGGCCCGGCCCCTGAATCGAACAGCATCGTGAAAGATTGGCTGGCCGCACATCAGTCAGGTTTTGGTCACTACATCAATGGCACGTTTACAAAGCCCAAGAATCTTTTTGACGTGTTCAATCCGGCTACCGCCGAAAAAATCGCCAGCGCCAGCAATGGCACGGTAGCGGATGTCGATGCTGCCGTTGCCGCCGCCGCAAAAGCCTTCAAATCTTGGTCGGCTCTTTCGGGATTTGAACGCGCCAAGCATCTCTATGCCTTGGCCCGCCACATTCAAAAACGCGAACGTTTCCTTGCCGTTCTCGAAACCATGGACAATGGCAAAACCATTCGCGAAAGCCGCGACATCGACGTGCCGCTGGTCGCCCGCCATTTCTATCATCACGCAGGCTGGGCACAATTGGCCGACAGCGAATTCAAGGGTTACGGCCCGTTGGGCGTGTGCGGCCAAATTATCCCCTGGAATTTCCCGCTGCTCATGCTCGCCTGGAAAATCGCGCCCGCCTTGGCCGCTGGCAACACCGTTGTTCTGAAGCCCGCCGAATTCACACCACTGACAGCACTCGCTTTTGCCGAAATTTGTACAGAAGCTGGCCTGCCCCCCGGCGTTGTCAACATCATCACAGGCGATGGCGACACAGGCTCGGCGTTGGTGAAACACGAGGGCGTGGCCAAAATTGCCTTCACGGGATCAACCGATGTCGGTCGCATCATTCGGCGTGAAACGGCAGGCTCGGGCAAAAAACTCTCTCTTGAACTCGGCGGAAAATCACCCTTCATCGTCTTTGAAGACGCCGATCTTGATGCCGCTGTTGAAGGTGTTGTTGATGCCGTCTGGTTCAACCAGGGTCAGGTCTGCTGTGCGGGCACGAGATTGCTCGTGCAGGAAAGCATCTACGAACGCCTCATCGCCAAATTGAAAAAGCGCATGGAATCCTTGCGCGTCGGCGATCCACTGGACAAATCCAACGACATGGGCCCGCTGGTCGATGCGGTGCAGCTTGCTCGCGTTCGCAGCCTTGTCAAAAAAGGCGAGGCCGAAGGTGGCACACTTCACCAAGCGCCCTGCGCCATCCCAGACAAGGGCTATTATTTCGCACCGTCACTGTTCCTTGATGTCGATGCCTCATCAAGTGTGATGCAGGATGAAATTTTCGGGCCCGTCATTTCGGCCATGTCTTTCCGCACGCCTGATGAAGCCGCATCAATCGCCAATCACACGCGCTATGGTCTGGCCGCCTCGATCTGGTCAGAGAACATCAATGTGGCGCTGGAAGCTGCGGCCCGCATGAAGGCAGGCGTGGTGTGGATCAACTCGACCAACCAGTTCGATGCCGCCGCTGGCTTTGGCGGCTACAAGGAATCAGGTTTCGGCCGCGAAGGCGGGCGCGAAGGCCTGTTTGAATATATGGCTCCGCCAAAATCAAAATCGGTTGAAAAACAAAAGCCATTGGCCGCTCCCGTAACGTCGCTCGGGCAGGGGGCATCGGCGTCAAATCTCATTGACCGCACCGCCAAGATGTTTGTGGGCGGAAAACAGGCACGTCCGGATT
>JBDSXE010000086.1:0-5640 GCA_039926325.1 Paracoccaceae bacterium
TCGCCTGAACCATAGAGTTTTTTGTGCACCAAGGCGACTGCCGAGATGCGGGTCTGCGTCTCTGACAATGCCGACCGGGTTTCGTCGCTTTTGGCCGCGCGTGACTGCAGGCCGACCATCGAGGCGACCAGAGCCAGACTGTTCGCGACCCTGTGGTTAACCTCGGTCAGCAGTATTTCGGCACGGTCGCGGGCTGCGGTCAGTTCCAAGGTCCGATCCTGAACACGGCGCTCCAGATCGGAATTCAGGGCCGCAACTTCGTCCCGCGCGCGGCCCAAGTATCGGGCAAAACCGATAAGCATCCCAAGCGAGGTGGCGACGACCAGCAGGATCAGGACGGCAGATATGAGAATGATCCTGCGAAGTCCAAACAGCCCCTCTTTCTGTTGCTCGACATTATTGGTCAATTCAACGTCAGCGTTCCTGATGATGCTGGAAATGAAGACGTTGGCTTCATCCATCAGACCTTTGCCGCGGTTGGAACGCAGCACGCTCAGCGCCTCGTCGTCGCGACCGGCGCGTTTCAGCCCGATGATCGTATCCATTTCCTGAAGCTTTTCATCGACAATCACGACAAGGCGCTGTGTGGCGGGGCTGGTTTTCCGGGCTGGTTCCATAAGGTCGATCAGCTTCTGAAGTTGCTGATAGGCCCGCGCATTGGCGGTGCCATAAGGGGCGAGATAGATTTCGTTTCCGCTGGCGATATAGCCACGCTGACTCGATTCCGCAGCCAGAAGGCCGTAGCGCAGTTGAACGGCGGTAGTTGAAAGGTTGCGGGCGGCGATGGCGGTGTTCAGATCGGCCTGCGCGCCTTTCGCAAGGCTAAATGTCATGCCGACGATGACAAGCAGTGCAATGAAGCCGACAGCCAGCAGCGCGGTCGATGCCCAGGTCACACGCGAGGTGCTGTTCACAAGTGGCGCTCTGGATGGGGCGGTTGTCGCATTTGCCATGTATTCAGCATTGGAAACCTCCCGGTAGCAGTAGTCCAGCTATGTATATCGCATTCCAGAAGAAATGCACCGAATTGTGTGCAACCTTTGGCAGTGGCAGTGGGGTGCAATCGTGGATCTTAAATTCGCTTTGTTCGCCAGCGCATAAGGCCGCGGGCCCGTTTGCAATCCAGGTTTATGGTCGCTGACCGCCTACGAAATCTCGCAGCGTATCGGGTAATCCTCATCAACATAGACGCCACCCGTCAGCACTCCTCCGAAGGCCGAGTATAGGCCATAGCTCCCCATCGGATTCTTTCCGCTGACCTCGCCGCAGACCCGGCGGACAATCGCGCCGTTCGACGTGGTCACGTCGGCGGCCCGCAGGTTGCGAAAATGTGCGGTGTCGCGGTCATACAGATCGTTTGCGACCGTTCCTTCGATTTGTGCAATCTGTCGGGCGCTAAGCTGCACCGGC
This sequence comes from Paracoccaceae bacterium, assembly GCA_039926325.1. Classification (GTDB taxonomy): domain Bacteria; phylum Pseudomonadota; class Alphaproteobacteria; order Rhodobacterales; family Rhodobacteraceae; genus Stagnihabitans. The sequence goes on from JBDSXE010000086.1 coordinate 1,411, forward strand.
GTGGCAGCGACGACGCTGAACATATTGCTGCACGCGCTCATCAATAGCAGCGACAGTATCAAGGGTGCCTTCATCAATAACCTCCGCACAACCAGTTGCCCCGGAATGGCGAGTTCCGAAACTCTTCTGTCGGCAATATAGCATCCTTCCGTCGGGTGTCATGATTTCTTGCAGCATACGTGATGCCGATTGCTTGACGCACTGGGCAGGATCATGGCGCTACTTTTGGCAGGAATGAGTGCGGGCGAGGGCACTGCTAACTTTCAGAATGACGTCCTCGACGCCGCCGGGTTCGATGGCTGTCAAGTTTTGCCACGGGGGCCGACGCGGCTGGTCGAAGTGAACGGCTGAACCGTCAGTTTGTTCTTTGGACAGCTTAGGGAACGAATGGCCCATAGCGCGCGTTAGCAGCACGGCTATTCCAACCAACAAGGGAGACTTTTCGTGGGAATACTCTGGACAATCGTTATCGGCTTTCTGGCCGGCGTCATCGCGAAGTTTGTAACGCCGGGCAGCAACGAGCCGTCAGGATTCATTCTGACCACAATCCTTGGTATCGTAGGGGCGTTTGTTGCCACCTATCTTGGCCAACGCCTTGGCTGGTATGCGCCGGGTAAAGGTGCGGGGCTGATCGGTGCGGCGGTCGGAGCAATTATTTTGCTGGTGATCTGGGGTGCCGTGCGGCGGCGAGCTTAAAACTTTCTAACGAGGGAGACTTATCATGGGAAAATCCACGCCATCGCTGTTGGCGCTGCTTGGGCTTGTTGCCTATGCAGGCTATCAAAATCGCGGCAAAATCAGCGAAATGCTTGACGATGCACACAAATCGCAGGCCGCTTCTTCGTCGAATACACCTGCCGGGGGAGAGGGCTTGTTCTCGTCACTTGGCAAGATGTTTCAATCGCAGACGGCTGGATCGACGCTGTCGAGCGGTCTTAGTGAACTTGTAAATCGGTTCAGGTCCGTTGGACAGGGGGCAGCTGCCGACAGTTGGGTGGCGCCCGGGCCAAATGCGCCGATGCCGACCCCCGATCTGGAGGCGGCCATTGGCGACGAGACGTTAACCGAACTGCAGGCCAAGACCGGGTTGTCACGCGCCGAATTGGTTCAAAGGCTAAGCCAGTCGCTGCCCGATGTCGTCAATCGCCTTACGCCGAATGGCCGTGTGCCGACCGATGCCGAAGCACAATCGCTGGCGTGAAATTCAAACTCCAACTCTGAAAGGACGCACAATGAAAACCCTAGCTGATGCTTTTCATCATACATTGCAAGACATCTACTACGCAGAAAATGCCTTGACCAAGGCATTGCCCAAAGTGGCGGCGGCTTCGTCGAATGCTGACTTCAAGGCGCTGGTCAACGCCCATCTCGCGGAAACCAAGCAGCAGATCACCATCCTCGACAAGGTGTTCGCCTCGATCAACCAGAAGGCCGAAGGTCAGAAATGTGATGCCATCGAGGGGCTGATCAAAGAGACCGAGGGGCTGATCAAGGAAGCGAGCGGCGTGGCGCTTGAAACCTGCCTGATCGCTGCGGCCCAAGCCGTCGAACACTACGAGATTGCGCGCTATGGTACGCTGCGCGAGTGGGCCAAGGATTTGGGACATACCAAGGCGCATGAATTGCTGACCGAGATTCTGGACATGGAGAAGGCGGCGAACTCCAAACTGACCAGCTTGGCTGTGGGGTCAGTCAACAAAGCCAAGATGGCTGCGTAGCCTCATCCTTAAATTTGCAATTGACAGGCCACCTTCCGGGTGGCCTGTCTGCTTTTGGCTGTGGAAACGCCCTGAGGTTCCCGACCAAGATGACGCTTGCAATGCGGAGTGTTTGGCGAAAGTTAACGAACAAGATGATCGCCGAAACGTGCATGAGGGTTCCATGAAAATCATACTGCGCCGCTTGGCGGTACTTGCGTTGTCAGCCGTTCTGGCTGTTCCTGTGACTGCGTCTGCAGAAGAAATAACCGTGTTCGCGGCTGCCAGTCTGAAGAATGCGCTGGATGCCATTGCCGTGGATTGGCAGAAATCTTCGGGCAATACTGTGACGATTTCCTACGAATCCTCTGCCAAACTTGCGAAGCAAATTCAGGAAGGCGCACCTGCCGACCTGTTCATCTCGGCGTCGAAACAATGGATGGACACACTGGCCGATGCCAAGCTTATCAAGCCAGAAAGCCGCAAAGACATTCTGGGCAATTCGCTGGTTTTGATCGGGGCGAAGGATGCGGCAAAGGTCGAAATTGTGAATGGGTTCGACCTGGCTACCTTGATCGGTGACAGCAAACTGGCGATGGGGCTGGTCGATTCTGTGCCAGCGGGCCAGTACGGCAAGGAAGCCTTGACCAATCTTGGCATCTGGGACGCAGTAGAACCCAAGGTCGCGCAGACTGACAACGTCCGCGCCGCATTGAAGCTGGTTGATACGGGAGAGGCGGCATATGGCATCGTCTATGCGTCGGATGCGGTTTCCGATGACAAGGTTGCGGTGGTTGGCACCTTCCCGGATGACAGCCACAAGTCGATCATCTACCCTGCGGCGGTGATTGCGGCCAGCACCGCGCCGGAAGCGCAGGCTTTCCTTGATGACCTGTCTTCGGATGCGGCGTCGGCGGTCTTTACCGCGCAGGGCTTTGCTGTTCTGAAATAGGCGCTGGCCTTAACCAAGGACTAGGATGCCCGACTGGTTTTCACCTGATGAATGGCGCGCGGTGGCTCTGTCACTGCGCGTTTCGTTTTGGGCGACACTGATCAGTCTGCCGCTGGGGATTTACGTCGCCTATGTGCTGGCAAGACGCGAGTTTTGGGGTAAGCAACTGCTGAACGGGCTGGTGCATTTGCCGCTGATCCTGCCGCCAGTGGCCACGGGATATCTGCTGCTACTGACGCTCGGACGCAAAGGCTATGTCGGCTATTATCTGGACCAGTGGTTCGGGATCGTACTGGCATTCCGCTGGACCGGCGCGGTCTTGGCGGCCGCAGTCATGGCTTTCCCCCTGATGGTGCGGGCAATGCGCCTGTCGATCGAGGCGGTAGATGTAAAGCTGGAACAGGCGGCGTCAACGCTGGGGGCGTCGCCGGCATGGGTGTTTGCAACGGTATCGTTGCCGCTGATCCTGCCGGGGATAATCGCCGGGGCGGTTCTGGCCTTTGCCAAGGCGATGGGAGAGTTTGGCGCGACGATCACGTTCGTATCGAACATCCCGGGGCAGACACAGACGCTGCCCTCTGCGATTTATTCGTTCCTGCAAGTGCCCGGTGGTGATCCGCAGGCGTTCCGGTTGGTGCTGGTGTCGATCTTTGTGGCGATGGCGGCGCTGGTCCTGTCGGAATGGGTCAGCCGGGCCGTGGCGCGCAGGATCGCGGGATCATGACACTGTCCGTCGCCCTTTCGCACCAGTTTCAGGGGTTCAGTCTTGATGTGGCCTTCGACGCCGGGTCGGGGGTCACAGCATTGTTTGGACGCTCCGGTTCGGGGAAATCCACTATTATCAACGCGGTGGCAGGATTGCTGCGGAGCGATCATGGGCGTGTCAGCAATGGTGACGAAGTGTTGCTGGACACAGCCCAAGGGATCAACCTGCCGCCGCACAAACGCGACGTCGGGTATGTTTTTCAAGAGGCGCGGCTATTTCCTCATCTGACAGTGCGGCAGAATTTGAACTTTGGCCGATGGTTCGCTGGGGGTCGTGGCGGCGTCAGTTTCGACCGCATTGTGACTATGCTGGATATTGCGTCACTTTTGGACCGTCGCCCGGCAAAGCTGTCAGGCGGAGAAAAGCAGAGGGTGGCGATTGGCAGGGCGTTGCTGGCAGACCCGCGAATTTTGCTTATGGATGAACCGCTTGCAGCACTTGACGATGCCCGTAAGGCAGAGATTTTGCCCTATATCGCACAGTTGCGCGACACTACGGACATACCGATCCTTTATGTCAGTCACTCGCTGTCAGAGGTTGCCCGGCTTGCCAGTTCCATCGTTGTGTTAGAGGCCGGGCGGGTTCTGCAGGCCGGGCCAGTGGCGCAAGTCTTGTCGGACCCGGCCGCCGTGATCTCGCTTGGCTTGCGCGATGCAGGTTCTGTTATTGGGGCGGTCGTCGCCGGGCAGGATGCCGACGGGCTGACGCAGTTGCAGACCTCTGGCGGGCCGATCTGGTTGCCGCGGATTGAGGCGACGCTAGGGACCAGATTGCGCGTTCGGATTGCGGCGCAGGATGTGATCCTGTCGCGGACG
>JBDSXE010000087.1:0-3378 GCA_039926325.1 Paracoccaceae bacterium
GAGGATCAACCCGGCCAGTGCCGCCACGGTTGCTGTCACCGCCAAAGACCCCGCGTCGCCCCAGACTGGCAAGCCAAACCGGGCGAGAGCCAAGGCGGCCAGTAATCCTGCGGCAATTCCGGCAGCGCTGACGATTGCTGCTTCGGCCGCCGCCAGGCCCGTGATGCGGCGCGCACTGGCACCGCGCACCCGCAGCAGGGCTTGCTCTATGCGTCTGGAGCCAGCACCACTGTTGGTGATGGCGAGGGTCAGGGCGGCACCCAAAGCCGCCCCTGGCAGCCCCAGAAACAAGAACAGCACTGCCGCGTAGAGCGCGTCGCCGCGCACAGCATCCAGACGGGCAGCCAAGGTGTCAGAGACAAGGGCCTGACCGGCGACCTGAACCTCCAGATTGCGGGCCTTGCCAGTGACCTCGGCATAGGCTGTGGTCGGCTGGGCCGACAAGCCGGCATGGTCGAGATGAACATGGAATTGCAGGCGGGTCGTGTCCGGCCGAAGGGTAGTTTGAGCGTCAAAAATCTTGTGCCAATCGGTCGCTGGCAGCAGGATCACATTGTCGGGCGGGGCTTGTGGAGCGGCTTGCGGTGGCAAGCCCACACCCTGAAAGAAGGCATCGGCGTCGGGCATGTCAATAACGCCCGCAACAGTCACCACCACGGGATCAAGCCCGAACCGCGTGATGCTGACCGGGTCGCCCGGACCGACATGCAGGTTCGACGCTGTCTGCTGTGCGATCAGCACGCCGTCGAGCGCGCCGGACAACAGGCGGATTTCCTTGGGGAAGTTGGTCATATATTGCGGGCTGAGCCCGACCGCCTTGCCCGGCCCGGTGGTTTGAACGGTAGCTTGACCGGGGCCGCCGGTCGTGGCCTGAAACCCGTTTGTTGCGGCGTAAAAGACCTGTTCCACGCCGTGAACTGCCGCGGCCTTGCGAATAGCCGCGTCAATCGCGGTGGCGTCAGCGCCCGGCACTGCCTCGACCTGCCAATCGATCGGCACGGCGGACGTCGCGCGTTCGGTCATGGTGGCGGTACTGCTGGCCAGAAATGCGCCGAGCGATGCGAGCAGCGCCACCGTCACGGCAATGCCAAACCCGGCGCCGACTAGCCGCATCAGGCGATGGCGCAACAGCCCCATGATCCACAGAAAAGTCATGGTGGGTTTCCTTTGTTGGAATCTTCTGAAAGCTTGCCGTGGTCGATTGACCATTGCCGGTCCATCCGATCAGCGACGGCAGGGTCATGGGTGGCAATGACCAAGGCGGCGTGGGTCTGAGTGGCAACCTCGATCACCATGGTCAGAAACTCTTGCGCGGTCTTGCTGTCCAGCTGGCCGGTCGGCTCGTCGGCCAGGATCAGACGCGGCGAAACCGACAAGGCGCGCAACATCGCGATGCGCTGCGCCTGACCGCCTGACAGCTCGTCGGGCAGTTTCAGGGCAAGGTCGGACAGGCCAAAGCGGGCCAGCAGGTCGTCCGGCGTAAATCCGGCTGCAGCACTGGTACCGGCCAGCAACAGTGGCAAGGCGATGTTGTCACACACGGTCAGGGCAGGAAACAGGCTGGGGGCTTGAAACACCGCCTGAACCTTCCGGGGCAACAAATCCTGATGCGCGCCGAGTGCAGGCCACGAAACGTCACCCGCTGTGGCCGGAATAAAGCCGCCGATGATATGCAGCAGGGTGGACTTTCCGCTGCCCGACGGCCCGATCAGCGCAATCCGCGCGCCCGGTTCAATCACACAATTGATGTCGGACAGGACGTTGGTGACCTGCCCATCCGCCGCCGGATAGGTTTTGCCGAGGGCTTTGATGGTGACCAGAGACTCAATCATGGCGGATCGCTCCGTCTTTCAGCCGCAATATCCGGTCGGCGCGGCGTGCCAAGGCTTCGCTGTGGGTGGCAATTAGGGTGGCCTGACCTGCAGCCCTGCGCGCCTCGAACTGCGCAATCAGGCGGGTTTCGGTGGCGGCGTCGACCTCTGCCGTTGGCTCATCGGCAATCAGGATGGCCGGGTTGCAGGCGAGCGCCACCGCCAGACCAGCGCGCGCCGTTTCGCCGCCCGAAAGCTGAGTGATATGGGCAAAACCGCGATGTGCCAAAGCAACACTCTGCAACAGGTCTTCGGGACGTTGGTCGTCCTGCACGCCTCCCAACTCCATTTGCAGGCGGATATTATCGGTCAGCGACAGATGCGCGAACAGGTTGCCCGATTGCATCAGAATGCCGAAGGACTGCGCCCGGACCGTGGCCCGAACCGCTTCGGGTTGCCGCGACAGGCGCACGCCGCCGACTGTGACCAACCCGGCATCGGGTTCATCCAGCCCGGTCAGGCAGTTCAACAAGGTCGACTTGCCGCTGCCCGATGGTCCCATCACCGCGACGATTTCGCCGGGCGAGACGGTCAGGCTGACGCCGCGCAACGCAATGACCTCGTCGTCGCCGGTGTGAAAGAAGCGGTACAGATCGCGCGCCTCAAGCATCATTCTAGTGCCACGTGAACGAGCGCGACATCAACTGCCACTGGTCGACGTTGTCAGCACCTGCCGGGGCGTAAAGGTCCAAAGCCGCCATCGTGCCGGATTTGAAGAACAGAAAGCGGGCATTCTCCAGTCGGATTTGTTTGGTCGTAACCGGGTTCGGTTCCGAGTTCGACGTATAGTCGATGCGGATCACCGGCCCGCCCGCAAGAGTTTCTGCGCTGACGCCGGTCACTTTGACAGCCCGGCCCACCTTGATCAGATCCGGCACATACTGCGCTTTGACCACATCGAGTGTCGGCGCGATTGCCGCCGGTGTCAGAGTGACCGCGACCCCGTCCAGCTTTGAGGCAAAGCTGACATCGGGTCCCGTGACGCTCCGAGCCCAACCCTCGGGCACTTTCAGGGCATAATTGTCGGTGGAATAGACGATAAAGACCTGACTGTCGGGAATGTCGCCGGGCGGGTTCTTCTCGGGTGCGATGGCTGTTTCCGCCCGCGCTGGTAGGGCGACGTAGGCTTGCGGCGCAAGGGCACACAGGCAAAGAGCCAAAAGCGTGGCCTTGCTGGGGACTTGGCTCAAAAGGGTCATGGCGGCTCCTTTGGGATTTTCCGGGTGGTGTTGAGGTGCAGGCTGCCACATGTAAATGCCTGACAGCTGTCTGCCAGATTACAAATCCGTAACCTCTCACGAGTCAATTTGAGGCAAATTGAGGGACCGAATAATCACCACGGTTCACATATTTAGATGGTCGGTCTGTGCCGGGCCTCAACCTTGCTGAGCCTTCGGTAAGCCGCGATCGGCTGGCCAGCCGGCAAACGGCGGCTTTGGGTCGCACGCCGACTGACATACTTTTTCACACCCCCACCCACACGATCGCCACGCCGTCCAACAGCCCC
>JBDSXE010000088.1:0-3427 GCA_039926325.1 Paracoccaceae bacterium
GCGTGGGCGGTGAACGTCTGGCTGTCTCACTCTGCTCTGGTGCGGTCGCGAATGGGACGGCTGGTGGTCCCGGCGATTTTTGGGTTGACGGTAGTGTTCGTGTGGGAAGCGGTGGTGCGCGGGCTGAACGTTCCGGGAGTGATCCTGCCGCCACCATCCGCGATCTGGGACAAGATAATGGCCAGCCTGCCAATGTTGTGGGCCGATTTTCTGCAGACCTTCCTGAAAGGCGCAGTACGCGGCTATCTGATTGGCTGCGGGTCGGCAGTGCTGACGGCGATTGCGATTGACCGCTCGGTTTTCTTGCAGCGCGGGTTGATGCCAATAGGGAACTTTGTAGCGGCCTTGCCTGTGGTGGGGATAGCGCCGATTCTGGTGATGTGGTTCGGTTTTGACTGGCAATCCAAGGCGGCAGTTGTGGCGGTCATGGTGTTCTTTCCAGTATTGGTGAACGCGGTGGCGGGGCTGGCCGCATCAGAGCGGATGCAGCGTGATCTGATGGCGACTTGGGGGGCGGGCTATTGGCAGACGTTGTTCAAGCTGCGCCTGCCTGCGGCGATGCCGTTCATCTTTAACGGTTTGAAGATCGCGACGACGCTTGCGATGATCGGCGCGATTGTTGCTGAATTCTTTGGCAGCCCAATCGTCGGAATGGGCTTTCGCATCTCGACTGAGGTGGGGAAACTCGACCTCGACATGGTGTGGGCGGAGATTACTGTGGCGGCGCTGGCCGGATCGGCGTTTTATGGGCTGATGGCAGCGGTTGAGCATTGGGTGACGTTCTGGCACCCTTCGCAACGGACGAGACGATAAAAAAGACGGCAACATGGAGGTTGAACGATGAAGAAACTACTGACGGGCGCATTTGTGGCCGGGATGCTGGCCACGGGCGCGCAGGCGGCGGACGACGTGACGCTGCAGCTTAAGTGGGTCACGCAGGCACAGTTTGCGGGCTATTACGTGGCATTGGCCAAAGGCTATTACACCGACGAGGGCCTGAATGTCACGATCAAGCCGGGTGGTCCGGATATCGCACCCGAGCAGGTGATCGCCGGCGGTGGTGCGGATGTGATCGTTGACTGGATGCCGGGTGCGCTGGCAGCACGCGAGAAGGGCTTGCCGTTAGTCAACATCGCGCAGCCGTTCAAGCATGGCGGGCTGGAGCTTACCTGCCTGAAGGAAAGCGGTATCGCGACGCCGGCTGATTTCAAGGGCAAGACGTTGGGCGTCTGGTTTTATGGCAACGAATATCCGTTCTATGGCTGGATGGCCAAGCTGGGGCTGTCGACCGATGGCGGACCAGATGGCGTGACGGTGCTGAAGCAGGCGTTCAACGTCGATCCGCTGCTGCAAAAGCAGGCATCCTGCATCTCGGTCATGACCTATAACGAATATGGTCAGGTGCTGGATGCCGGGATCAAGCCGGAGGATCTGGTGACGTTCAACTATCTGGATCAGGGCGCTGGCGTCATGGAAGACGGGCTTTACGCGCTGCAAGACAAACTGGCCGACCCGGCGTTTGCCGACAAGATGGTCAAGTTCGTCCGCGCTTCGATGAAGGGCTGGAAGTATGCCGAGGCCAACGTGGACGAAGCGGCGCAGATCGTGATCGACAATGATGCGTCGGGCGCACAGACGCTGGAGCATCAGAAATACATGATGAGCGAAGTCGCCAAGCTGACGGCGGGATCGAACGGCGCGCTGGACCCGGCAGACTACAAGCAGACGGTGGCGACGCTGCTGGCGGCTGTGTCCAAGGAAAACCCGGCGATCACGAAAGAACCGGATGCCGGGGCCACTACGACGGCGATCACGGACAAGGCGCTGCAATAAGCGTTTCGGATCAAGATAACGGCGCGTCCGGGAGACCGGGCGCGTTTTTTGTTTTGCGGATTTAAGGGATTGCTAACCGGTTGCGCCGCAGATTGCGGAGGGCAAACAGGGGTTCGGCATGGCTTTGGGTCAGGGTATTATTCGGCGCAAAGTGGTGGCCGCCAAGGCAGAGCTGGCGGAGGGCGGCCCGGGGGCGGATCGGGGTTGGCGTTTGGCATTGGCGCGGGCCGCGCGGGATTGTCTGAAGCTGGATCTGGATGTGGTGGCACTGGGGCTTGACCGGCGGTCCTTGGGTGAACTCATGGAATTGCCGCAGCCGCGATCGCTGATCGGGGTGCTGGAGGGGCCGGGAGAGGGGCTAGGGGTGATTGTCTTGTCGCCGCAGGTGATGACCGGATTCATCGAGGCGCAGACGACCGGGCGGCTGAAAGCGACCGAGGTTCCGCCGCGCAGACCGACGCGAACTGATGCGGCGATGGTGGTGGCGGTGATTGATGCGGCGCTGAGCGGGTTGGAGACGGCGCTGGCGGAAGAGGCTGACCTGTTTTGGGCGGGTGGCTTTCGCTATGCCAGTTTTCTGGATGATCCGCGACCGCTGGGGCTGCTGCTGGACGATGAAGCCTATAAGGTCTTGCGGGCCGAGGTTTCACTGGCAGAAGGCATGCGGGGTGGCGAGATTCTGCTGGCGTTGCCGGCCGAGGGGCGGGGGTTGCGGCCTGCGGGCAAGCTGCAGACCGGTGTGCCTGATGATCCCGGACCGGTTTTTGCTCAGGCTTTGGCAGAGCGGGTGCAGGGCGCGCAGTGTCGGCTGGATGCAGTGCTGGCGCGACTGACAATGTCGCTGGCCGATGTGATCGCGCTGACAGACGGGGCAGTATTGCCATTGCCGCAATCGGCGCTGGACCGGATTTCGCTGGAAGGGTCGGATGGGCGGCGGCTGGCCGAGGGGCGGTTGGGGCAAAACCGGGGTATGCGGGCAATCAGGCTGAATGCGGAGATGAGCGGGGACACTTTGATGGTTGGCGGGCCTGTGATGCCGCAGCCGGCGCGGCGTGCCGGTGATGCGACGATGATGCCGTTGCAGGCCACGGGAACGGGATAGGGGCCGCTAACTACTTTCCAGCCAGCATTTCGATGCGGTCACGCAGGGGTTCGAGTTGATAGCCGAAGCGAGCGGGGATGCCGATCAGATCATCCGTCGGATGCTTGCCAGCGTTCATCATTGCCCAGACCTGCGAACAGCGGTTGCCAGAGGCGCAATAGGCGAACACCGGGCCTTTGGATGCGGCAGCTGCGGCGGACTGAACGGCGATGTTGTCGGCGGTGATGTTGCCCGGGATCAGTTGGTTGTCCACGAATGTGAGCCCTAGCGCCTCTGCCGCGTGACGCATTGTCTGGGCGTTCAGGGTGTCAGGGATTTCGCGGTCAGGGCGATTGTTGATTACGGTGGTGAAACCCGCAGCCTTGATCGCGGGCAGGTCGGAAACCGCAATCTGTGGCGATACGGCATAGTCGGGGGTCAGGGCGCGGATTTCCATTTTGCTCCTCGGGGCGGCGGTTGCGTCAAAGCGGGCGCGAAGCCTGGGTACAGCAT
>JBDSXE010000089.1:0-3556 GCA_039926325.1 Paracoccaceae bacterium
CAATGTCTGGTCGCTGGGCACATACTGGCCAAAAGCTGGCGAACCCGCCAGCTAACGCGCAAGTCCAAAGATAGCGTCGCAGTCGAGATGGGTCTCCAACTCGACTGCGACCTCGTCCAGCGCCCGCTCGACCTCGGCGCGGTAGTCGATACCGCCGCCTTTGACACCGAGGTTTTCGAGGAACCGGGCGCGAAAGGCGTCGGCGGAAAACAGCCCGTGCAGATAGGTGCCAGACACCTTGCCGTCGGCGGAAATGGCGCCGTCGTCGACGCCGTTGATGACGGCGGACGGCCGAGCCATGTCCGCACCGGTGGTGCGGCCGAGATGGATCTCGTAGCCCTGAAGCGGCAGATCGAACGGCACCGAACGGGCGCTGACGTTGCGCACCGTCTTTTCCGGCTCCATCACCGTTTCGACATCGAGCAGGCCAAGCCCCTTGGCCTCGGTGACACTGCCCTCGATGCCGTCGGGATCGCGCACGACTTTCCCCAGCATCTGGAAGCCGCCGCAAATGCCGACGACGTGGCCGCCCCGTTTCCGGTGAGCGAGCAGATCGCGGTCCCAGCCATTCTCCCGGAATTTCAGGAGATCGCCGATGGTCGATTTCGAGCCGGGAATAACCACCAGCCCGGCATCTTCAGGCAAGCGTTGACCGGGAGGCACGAACACCACTTCCACTTGCGGCTCGGCCTTCAACGGATCGAGATCGTCGAAATTGGCGATGCGGCCAAGCATCGGCACCGCTACCTTCAGCGCGCGCTTTTCGCCGGACACCAACCGTTCGAGCACCACTGAGTCTTCCGAAGGCAGCCGTGCCGCCGCCCTCAGCCACGGCACGACGCCAAAACAGCGCCATCCGGTGAATTCTTCGATAGCCTTGATGCCGTCGTCGAACAGCGAAACATCGCCGCGGAACTTGTTGATGAGGTAGCCGATGATCATACGCCGATCCTCCTCCGGCAGGATCAGATGCGTGCCGGCGACCGAGGCGATGACGCCGCCGCGGTCGATGTCGCCGACCAGGATCACCGGCACATTGGCACGCGTCGCAAAGCCCATATTGGCGATATCGCGGCTCCTGAGATTGATCTCGGCCGGCGATCCCGCGCCCTCGACGATGACCAGGTCGGCACCCTCGCCGACCTGCGCCCATGAGTCCATGACGGCGTCCATCAGCCGGCCCTTCAACGCCTGATAGTCGCGCGCCCTCGCCTCGCCCACCACCTTGCCTTGCACCACCACCTGCGCACCGACATCGGTCTGCGGTTTCAGCAGCACCGGGTTCATGTGGACGGTTGGCGTCACACCACAGGCGATCGCCTGCAGCCATTGAGCGCGGCCGATTTCGCCGCCGCCGGCATTGTTGTCGCCCGGAATATCGGCAACGGCGGCGTTGTTGGACATGTTCTGCGGCTTGAACGGAGCGACGGACAGGCCGCGCAGTTTGGCCGCGCGACACAGTCCCGCAACCATGAGGGATTTGCCGACGTTGGAGCCTGCGCCCTGGATCATAAGGGCGGTCATGGGGTGATGCCAAGAGTTGCGGGCAAGTTGGCGCGGGTTTCATCGGTGAAATGGAACGTCTGCCAGCCGCGTGATCTGGCCTCGGCGATGTTCTTATCGGCATCGTCGATCAGCAGGATTTCGTGGGGGGGCAAGTTGGACCATTGTTCGATCGCTGCGAAGAAGGCGGCGTCCGGTTTGCGAAACCCTATCCGGCCCGAGGCGAATATGTGCTGCATCTGGTTGGCAAAGCCGAGGCGGTTCCAGATGAAATCAGCGCGGTGGGATTCGTTGTTGGTGGCAATGACGCCCGGAGCGGGGCTACGGTCGAGCCAGTCCATGACATCTGTGTCAAGCCGGGCGTCTTTGTTTAGCCAGTAGTCAAGAATGGTTTGGCCGTCATGGGGAACCGCGTGAGCGGTGATCCAAGTGTTGATCAGGTCCAGCAGATCGCGTTTACCGATCAGGACGTCCGCGAACTGGCCAGAGGCGAACATGTGATCCGTGAAAACTGCGGCCGACACGCCTAGATCAGCCTCGAACGTCTGTTGCCACTGGGCGAAGCTGCCCTCGTAGCCCCGGTTCAACACACCATCGAAATCCCAGGCAATCAGCTTCAAAACTCAACCCCGGCTTGCGCCTTGATGCCGGAACGGAAGGGGTGCTTGATAAGCGTCATTTCGGTAACCAGATCGGCGGCTTCGATCAGGGCATCCTTGGCGTTGCGACCCGTCAGGACGACATGGGTCAGCGGCGGCTTTTCGTCGCGCAGGAAGGTCAGTATTTCAGTCAGGTCGAGGTAGTCATAGCGTAGGGCAATGTTGATTTCGTCCAGCAGCACAAGGCGGATGTCGGGATTGCGGATCAGCTCTTTGGCCTTTTCCCAACCTGCCTGCGCTGCGGCGACATCACGGGCACGGTCCTGCGTCTCCCATGTAAAGCCTTCGCCCATTGCGTAGAACTGGCATATATCGCTGAAGTTGTCGGTCAAGAGGCGCCGCTCGCCAGTATCCCACGCGCCTTTGATGAACTGCACGACGGCGCAGGGCATGCCGTGGGCAATGCAGCGCAGGATCATCCCGAACCCCGACGAGGATTTGCCTTTGCCCGCCCCGGTGTGGACGATGATCAGGCCCTTTTCGCCGGATTTGCCCGCCATGATCTTGTCACGCGCGGCTTTGATCTTTTGCATTTTGGCGGTGTGGCGGGCTTCGTCCACGGGCTTGGTGTCGGTATTGCCGTCTGACATGGCGTTCGCATCCTTGACAATCTGACCTATCCTGCCTCAGGTGAGGCGGTGCTGGTGCCTTCTTTACGACAGGCAAAAAGGGAATGCGACAGGCGAGGTGAAAGCCGGACCAAGGCGCAGCCGCCCCCGCGACCGTGACCGGAAAGGTCGTCCAATCCACTGGCTGCGGCTGGGAAGGGGGGCGACCGATGGGGGCAACCCCGAAATCCGCAAGCCGGGAGACCTGCCAGCACATGGGACTGAACGGCGGACGGGGTGTTCTGCGACGGGTTAGGCGGGCTTTTGGCCCGTCCCCGCGCATTTCACCGCTAGGATTGGGTGGAATGGTAAGGCTGCACATCTGTATGACCTGCAAGGCCGGATTGCCGGTCGTCGAGGGCGAAGTGCCGTTGGGGGCGCAGCTATATGCTGCGATTTCCGCGCTGGAGGTGCCGAATGGGGTCGAGGTTGTAGCGGTCGATTGCCTGTCGGCCTGCAATGCCGGCGCTTCGGTCGCACTGTCTGCGCCGGGGCGGTGGTCCTATGTCTACGGCCGCATGACGCCTGAGAATGCCGCCGATATTCTGGCTGGTGCCGCCGCTTATGCCCGCGCGCCCGACGGTTTGGTGCCGTGGCGCGAACGCCCTGTCATATTCCGCAAGCAAAGCCTTGCCCGCATACCGCCGTTGGAGGCCGCACATGTCTAATTTGTCGAAGATACCCGTTACGGTGATTACAGGGTTCCTCGGGTCGGGGAAAACCACCCTGATCCGCCATCTGATGATGAACCCGCAAGGCAAGCGGTTGGCGGTGCTGGTCAATGAG
>JBDSXE010000090.1:0-6118 GCA_039926325.1 Paracoccaceae bacterium
TGGCATGGGCAGCGGGTGCGAGTGTCGCTGCGGCTGCGGCAGAGGGGCGGGACATGCCGATGAAGGCAGCGGCGACCGACTGGCCGATCAGCAGGCCGGGGACGCGGGCGGTGGCCATTTCGGCGGCCATGATGGTGCCGTTTCCGATGGCTTTGGTCAGGATCAGGACGTCGCCGGGTTTGGCCCCTGCTTTGGTGATGGGTTGCTGGGTCAGACCTGTGACGGTAAAGCCAATGGTCAACTCAGCACCGATCGAGGTGTGGCCACCGACGATGTCTGCACCAGCGGCGGTGAAGACTCGGGCTGCTTCCTCCATGATTTCAGCGAGATAGCGTGATTGCAGTTCGGGCGACAGACGCGGCAAGGTGATCTGGGCCAGCGCCGTTTGCGGAGCAGCACCCATCGCCCAGATATCGCCAAGCGCGTGAGTGGCAGTGATGCGGGCCATCAGGCGGGGGTCGCAGGTGAAGGTTCGCAGGTGGTCGGTGGTGATGACCTGAATGGCATTGCCGAAGCGGATTTGCGCGGCGTCGTCGCCGGGGCCGGAGATGACATCAGCGCGTGTGGGACGGGGCAGGGCGTTCAGGGTCGCAGCAAGCCCAGAGGGGCCGACCTTGGCACCGCACCCGCCGCAAAGGGGTTGCGCGGACATGAGTCCGGCCAGACCCTGAACGGCGGGCGCTGGCAATGCGGGTAACGGCATGGCGGGGAAGGTTTCGAACTTTGCCATGAACTTGCGGTCGATGCGGTCTTTGAGGCGCCAGAGCCAAGGGCCGCTGAATTGCAGGCTCCACCTGTCGGCAAGGGCGCTTTTGCTGCCAAGGGAAATCAGCTTCAGGTAGTCTTTTTGCGGGTGGAACGGGCGCAGGGCGGTTTCGGTCAGGGTGGCGCGCAGATTGTGCAAGAGGGTCGGCGCGGCGCGGACGGCGAATACGCCCGCCTTGGGCCGGGGCGCATGAGACAGGTGGGCGCAATCTCCGATGGCGAAGATCTGCGGGTCCGAGGATTGCAGGGTTTCGCTGACAGTGACAAAGCCGTCGTGCAGGGCCAGGCCAGTGGTGGCAAGCCACGGGTGGGGCCGGGCCCCTGCGGCGGTTAGCGTCAGGTCAGAGGGGATGCGGATGCCATCGGCCAGCGTAACGCTTGTGTCATCGGCGCTGGCGGCATGGGCGTTGGTCAGGACGGTGATGCCGTATGCGGCGACAGTTTGCAGCAGCTTTTCCCGCGCGTTGTCGCTGAGGGTGGGCAAAGCGACAGGGCCGGTGTGCAGGACGGTGATTTTGGGCTGCGCGCCAGCGGAACAGAGGCGGTGGGCAGAGGCGAGGGCAAGCTCGAAACCAGCAATGCCACCGCCGATGATAACAAGGTTCGGGGTGGGCAGGGCGCGGGCGACGAACTGCGCCCATTTGGCAGCGTAGGATCCAAGAGGCTTTGCGGACACAGCGTGGTCGGTAAAGCCCGGCAGGTCCGAGGTGATGCCGATGTCGATACTGGCAAGATCATAGGGCAGCGGCGGGCGGTTTTGCAGCAGGATTTCCCGGCGGTCGCGGTCGATGCCGATGGCGCTGTCGAGGATCAGCCGGGCACCCGCAAACCGGGCCAGCCGAACGAGGTCGATCATGATTTCGTCACTGGTGTAGTGACCTGCGATCAGGCCGGGCAGCATTCCAGTGTAGGGGGCGACAGGATCCGGGTTGATCAGGGTCAGGCGGACACCTGCGAGCGGGTTCATCGCCCACATCCGCAACACAAGCGCATGGGTGTGCCCGCCGCCGATCAGGATGAGGTCGCGTACCAGCGGAATGTTCGGGTCTTGCATCGGAAGCCAACTGTAAGGGGTGTCAGAGCGGCGCAACCTAACTGCAGGTCGGGGGGATGGCGAGGGGCCTCCTTGCCAGAGCGGTGGCGCTGGAATAATCCTGAACCATGAGCCAAGGGCCGCGCATTCAGGTGATACAAACCCAGCGGTTGCAGCTTAATCTTGGGCTGCAAGCCTCTATCCGCATGCTCAAGTCCACCTCGGCAGAGTTGGCGCGCTATCTGGAAGAGCAGGCGGCGGAAAACCCGAACCTGCAATTGACGCCGCCGCCTCTGCCTGCGCTTGGGGATTGGTTGCCGCGCTGGACTCGCGTGCTGCCGGGTGCTGCGGTCGACCTGAGCGAGCAGATGGCGGGCCCGGGGGCCAGTCTGATGGGGCATGTCACGAGCGCCATCGACCGCCACATGACCAACCCGAAAGACCGCCAGATTGCGCTGGCTTTGGCCGAGGCGTTGGAGCCGACGGGCTGGCTTGGGCGGCCTCTGACGTTGGTCGCGCGCGAACTGGGGTTGAAGGTGCGCGAGGTGGAGGCGGTGTTGCTGCGGTTGCAAGAGATTGAGCCGGTCGGTCTGTTTGCGCGCGATCTGGCGGAATGTCTGCGTTTGCAGGCGCAGGATGAAGGCAGCTATGACACGCCGATGGGGGTCATGCTGGTGCATCTTGACCTGATGGCGGCGGGGGACGCGCGGCGGCTTTCGCGGCTTGCCGGCGTCAGCGAAAGCGAAATCCTGCGGCGGTTCAAGCTGATCCGCGCCCTGAACCCCAAGCCGGGGACGGAGTTTGACGTGCTGTCGGTGGCACATCCACGCGAACCGGACCTGATCGCACGGGCGCTGGCGGCGGGCGGTTGGGAGATTTCGCTGAACCGGTCGTGCCTGCCGACCATGCAGATCGTCGAAAGTGCTGCCGGATCGGCGGCGGGGGTGACAGCGGCGACGTCGTTGCAAAAGATGGTCGCGGCGCGCAATTCCACGTTGCAGCGGGTCGGGCACGAAATATTGCAGCGCCAGCAGGCCGCTTTGGCCAAGGGGAGCGAGGCGCTGGTGCCAATGACGATGGCGGATGTGGCACTGGCTTTGGGGCTGCATGAAAGCACGGTCAGCCGGGTTGTGGCGGGCACCTCTGTCGATACGCCGCGCGGTGTCTGGTGGCTGCGGCTTATGTTCAGCGCGGCGGTGGGCGGGCAGGATGGCGCACCGGGGATTGCGGCAGCGGCGCTGCGTGACCGTCTGGCGCGGCTGGTGGCCGGCGAGCCGCCGGGTGCGCCGCTGTCAGATGCGGCGCTGGTGGCCGCTTTGGGGCGCGATGGTGTCGTGCTGGCGCGGCGGACGGTGGCGAAGTACCGCGAGATGCTGAACATTCCGCCCGCGCATCGGCGGCGCCGCGGCAAGTAGCGCCAAGCTGCAACAGCGTCATTGCCATGCCGCGACGAAAGACATCGCGGAAGGACGTGACGCGGCCGTGTGCCCGGCATATGTCGTTGCCAAAGAATAAAGGACGGCGGGACATGGCGTATTTTTTGGGAGTCGATACGGGCGGCACCTATACCGATGCAGTGATCGTGGATGAGGCGGCGGATGCGGTGGTGGGGTTTGCCAAGTCGCTGACGACGCGCGGCGATCTGGCACTGGGCATTGGGCGAGCAGTCGATGCTGCGTTGGCGGGGGCTGGCATCGCCGCAGCGCAAGTGGCGCTGGTGTCTCTGTCGACCACGCTGGCGACGAACGCGCTGGTCGAGGGGCAGGGCGGGCGTGTGGCGCTGGTATTCATCGGCTTTGATCCCGGCGATCTTGAACGCGGCGGACTGACCGAGGCGCTGAAGGGCGATCCGGTCATTCTGGCCGATGGCGGGCATACCCACGCCGGCACCGAGGCCGAGGCGCTGGACCTTGCCGCGCTGGAGCGCGAGGTGGCGGAACTGAAGGATCAGGTCATGGGCTTTGCCGTGGCGGCGCGGTTCGCCACCCGCAACCCAGCGCACGAGGTTGCGGCCCGTAACCTGATACGGCGGGTGACGGGTCGCCCGGTGACCTGTTCGCACGAGTTGTCGGCGCAACTGAACGGCCCCAAGCGGGCGCTGACGGCGGTGCTGAATGCGCGGCTGATCGGGATGATCGACCGGCTGGTGGCAGCTTGCGAGCAGCATCTGGTCGCGGTTGGCATTGCGGCACCCCTGATGGTGGTGCGCGGCGATGGTGCGCTGATCTCTGCCGCTATGGTCCGGGAACGCCCGATCGAGACGATCTTGTCTGGACCCGCTGCCAGCATCGTCGGTGCGCGCTGGCTGACTGGGGCGTCGGACGCGCTGGTGTCGGACATTGGCGGCACCACCACCGACATCGCCCTGTTGCGCGGTGGCCTGCCAGAGATTGATCCCGAAGGCGCACGCGTCGGCGGATTTCGCACGATGGTAGAGGCGGTGGCGATGCGGACCACGGGTTTGGGCGGTGACAGCGAAGTTAGGCTGCTGACCGATGGTTTAAAGGGGGCGCTGATGCTTGGCCCGCGACGGCTGATCCCGGTGTCGCTGCTGGCGGTGGATCATGGTGCGATGGTCCATGCCACGCTGGACCGTGCTTTGGCGACCGAGATGTCTGGCGAATTCGATGGGCGTTTCGTGGTGCCGGTCGAGGGTCTGATCGCCGCGCAAACTGGCGGGTTGTCGGCGAGAGAGGCGGCCGTTTTGGCACGGGTGGTCATGCCGATGCCGCTGTCGGCCGCGCTGACCACACGGCTGGAAGTGGCCGCGATGGAGCGGCTGGTGGCGCGCGGGTTGGTGATGGTTGCTGGCGTGACGCCCTCGGATGCTAGCCATGTGCTGGGGCGGCTGGACGCTTGGGACGCGGCGGCCGCAGAAAAAGCGGTGCGGCTGCTGGCTCGGCGGCGCAACGGCTCTGGCGACCGCTTTGCGCCCGATGCAGCAAGTCTGGCACAGGCGATTGTCGATCAGCTGACAGCACAGACGGTAGATTGCCTGCTGGAAGCGGCGTTTGACGAGGATGGCAATTTCGACGGCGAACCTGCGGAGCGGTTGGCGCGGCACCCGCTGACCCAAGCCGGACTGCGGCGGCATCGGGGCGTGGTCGAACTGACGACGCGCCTTGGTGTGCCGGTGATCGGGCTTGGTGCCTCTGCGGCGTCATATTACGGCGCTGTCGGAGATGCGCTGGGGTGCGAGATGATCCTGCCCGAACATGCAGGGGTCGCCAACGCGATTGGCGCGGTGGTGGGGCAGGTTAGCCAGCGTGCGCAAGGGCTGGTGTCCAGTCCCGGCGTCGGCCGGTTCGTGGCACATCTGCCAGACGGCCTGCAAAGCTATGACAGCGCCGCCGCCGCCCTGGACGCGATGGAGGCGTCGGTCGTGGCCGAGGCTTCAACCCGGGCAAAAGCCGCCGGGGCAGAGGATTTGCGGGTCGTCGTATCACGCGATCTGCGCGAGGCCGAGGTCGAGGGCCAAACGATGTTCATCGAGGCCACGGTCACCGCCACCGCATCAGGCCGCCCGAGGGTAGCGCGTTGAGCAGCGTTAGGAAGGCTGTGCCTGACGATTTCGCCTTGACGCCCCAAGGTGGCGTCACTACACCCCCGCCGCAGTGGCTAGGTAGCTCAGCTGGTTAGAGCACGTGACTCATAATCACGGGGTCGGGGGTTCGAGTCCCCCCCTCGCCACCACTTTATAGCCCAAACACGTCTGATGACAACCGGACAGCCCTTGCCTATAAGGTATTTGTGGAAATTGTTTGTCCGATGCGGTCTGGCCGCGTCCACGATGATACCCCCGATTTGGGGGTATTCTTGGGGGTATCGGTCAAGCTCGTGAAAAGGCGATACCCCCAACATGCCATTGAGCGATACGACGATTCGAGCACTTAAGCCCCGTGACAGGGCCTACAAGGTCTCTGACTTTGATGGGATGTTCCTGATAGTCAAGCCGACAGGTTCGCGACTGTGGCAGTTCAAGTATCGGATCGATGGTAGGGAAAAGTTGCTCTCAATCGGGGTCTACCCCGAGGTGTCGCTCGCACAGGCCCGTGCCACGCGAGATGCGGCCCGCGCATTGTTGGCGAAAGGGGGCGACCCAGGGCAGGCCAAGCAAGAGCGAAAGCTGCAAGAGTCCGAACGCCGTGGGCACACTTTCGAGCGCTATGCTCGGGCCTTTATGGAAAAGGCGGCAAAGGAAGGTCGCGCCCGGGTGACACAAGAAAAGAACCAATGGCTCTTGAACATGGCCGTCGCTGCGTTCGGCAGTAGGCCCATGACTGAAATCACCCCACAAGTCGTGCTAGCCTGTCTGCGGAA
>JBDSXE010000091.1:0-6651 GCA_039926325.1 Paracoccaceae bacterium
GATTGCCTCTTGGATTGCGGGGATACCGGTCAGCGTCGGGTTGCCGGGGAAATGCTTCAGCGCGGTCTGCAGCCCCGCCCGCCGTGCACCGCGCACATAGGCGCCAACCAGCCGCGCCAAAGTGTCGATATCATCGCCCAAGATGCGACATTGCAGCCAGTCGTTCCGGCCCTCGACCACATCGGCGGTCGGGGACAGCACCATATTCACGCCAAGGCTTTTGACCGCCTTGCCGTGAGCCGCGACACCGTCTTCTAGTTCTGCCACCGGCATTATCTGCGCATGCACCAGACTGGCAATAGCGGGTAGGCCCCTGCATCCGGTTCACCGCAGAAAAATCGCCATCCGCCGCAATTAGCAGAGTGTCCGCACGAGTCCTCAGGACCTCAACCGCAGTCCCCCCAAGCCTCCCGGCTTTCCGCCGCAATGCGCGAGGGTCGCAACTGCTCGCCAAACAGGATCGCCTTGCCGCCGTCATCGAGAAAGGCCAGAATCGCAGCGTCCGGCTGAATTTCCGTGGTGAGGGGGAACAGCACGCCGTAAACTGTCGCCAGCAAATCGCCCTACATATTCGATTTCCTTGGATGGGGTGCCGTGTTTCAGGCGGTGATTTCAATCAGATTGCCGTCGCGGTCGCCGATGACGGCCTCGTAATAGCCGTCGCCGGTGGTGCGCGGCCCTGACACCAAAGCGCCGTCTCGCGCAAACGCCTGCGCAATACTGTCCACCCTTTCGGTTGACCCGACAGAGATCGCCAGATGGGCATAGCCAACGCGCTCGCCCTGACCCTGATCCACAACCCAAGGCCCGGTCATCACTTCGACGGATGGCCCTTCGGCAAAGATGATGAAGCGTGAGGTGAACCCGACCCGGTTCGTGCTTTGATAAAGCGGCCCGACGACCACATCGAAAGCGCCGGACCAGAAGGCACAGGTCCGCTCGATATCCGCTGTCCAGATCGCAACGTGAGCGATCTTCACTGCCGGTCCCCAATTGCCCGCACGATCCTGATCCCAAGCGCCGCATACGGCGCAACGCCGTCGTCCGTCATGCTGCTTTCGACAATCAAAGTTCCCAGACTTGACGCCGGTGCCACCACAAACGGCGCGGCCGTTCCCAATTTGTCACTGGTCGCCGCGACAACGACTGCGCGGCTGACCTGACACAGGCTGCGCTTGAAATCCGCCTCATCAAAGCTGAACGCCGTGACACCCTCCACCACATCCAGACCGCAGGCGCCCAGAAAGGTCAAGTCAGGCCGCAGCAGCGCCAGATCCTGCATTGGCTTGCTGCCCAGACAAGAGCCGGTATGCGGGTCAAACCGCCCGCCCAGCAGAATGATGTCGGTATTGCTGCGGCCCCCAAGCTCCATCGCGATCAAAGGCGCGTTGGTCACAACCCGCAGGTCCATG
This sequence comes from Paracoccaceae bacterium, assembly GCA_039926325.1. GTDB lineage: Bacteria > Pseudomonadota > Alphaproteobacteria > Rhodobacterales > Rhodobacteraceae > Stagnihabitans. The sequence goes on from JBDSXE010000091.1 coordinate 1,413, forward strand.
TCCTTGGGAAGATAGCGTGAGATCAGCTGATTGGTCGACCCGGCATCGATGAAAATGGTGCTGCCGTCAGAAACCAGACCTGCGGCGGCCTGCGCCAGTGCGGCTTTGCGGTCCGGCACCGCCGCCACCCGCTCTGCCAAACTGCCCGAAGCGGGTGAGACTTTCAGCGCGCCGCCATAGACTTTGACGCACAGCCCCTGCGCCGCAAGATCGCGCAAATCGCGGCGTATCGTGTCTTCTGACAGGTTCATCTCTTTGGCCAGATCCGCCGCAATGACACGGCCCGCTGCTGCCAAGCGGTCTTGAATAAGACTGCGCCGTTCGGTCAGAAGAAGGTCTTCGTGCATGATTGCGGCTCTTGCCAAGGGATGCTTTCTGCATGTTTATGCATGTTACGATCGAAACTCAAGCTATTTCGTACGTGTTTTTCCCATATCAACTCCATTATCTTGACGGTTTGGGGTAAACGTGCACAAATGTTCAAAAGTTTCTCAGCCCAAAAAGGTGCGACCGCCATGACATTCACAACCGCCCAAGACGCCAGAGCCGTTCTCCTGCCGGCTTTCGATGCAACCACGCTCAGCGATACAACCCGGCGGTTTCTTGACCAAGGCGGCGTCTCGATCCTGATTGGCGAAAGCCGCGCGGAGTATGTCGGCCGTGGCATGACGCCTGAACGCCGCGCCGTTGAAACCGCAGAAACCTTCCGTCTGGTGACAGGGCAAGCAAAATCGCGCTCTGGCCTTCTGTTGACGGCGATTGATCAGGAACTGGGCGGGATTTGCCGATTGCACGATGTGGTGCCGGGTTTTCCGGCCTCGGCTGACATTGCATCCGCCTCGGAAGATGAGATCGAATCCCTCGCCCATCAGATTGCCCTGATTGCCGCCGCGATGGGCGTGAACTGCTTTCTCTCACCAGTTCTGGATGTTCTGACCGGGCGCAATTCCTGGCTGCAAGGCCGCACCTGGTCGACCGACCCCGCCCTGATAGGCCTCCTGTCCTCCGCCTATATCCGGGGCGCTCAGCGTGCGGGCGTCGCTGCCACAGGCAAGCACTTCCCCGGCTTCAGCGATATTTCCGGCGATCCGGCAACAGAGGCGCATGCGGTGAATTCGCTACCCCTCAGCGCAATCGAAGCTGGACTGCCGCCGTTCCGCGCCGCCGTCGCGGCTGGGGTAGAGATGATGATGGTCGGCCCCGCCATCGTGTCTGCGATTGACGACAAAGTGGCAGCGCTGCGGTCTGCCAAAGTCGTGAGCATGCTGAAAGATAAGCTTGGGTTCAAGGGCGTTGTGATGGCCGATGATCTGGACTCCCACGCCACGATGCGCGGCGATTCTGTGCCGCGGGTGGCACTCGACGCGCTGAACGCCGGGTGTGATTTCCTGCTATTGGCCGACGTCGGTAACCAGTTGGAGGATGTGGCAAACGCAATCTCGCAAGCCGCTGAAACTGGCGCTATCTCTCGCAAGGCGCTGGCCTTATCGTCAGCGCGCGTGCGGGCGTTGGCAGGCAAATACGCCTGCAAGGGCTAGACTGACCCCAAGGTGGAGACGCGCATGAGCCAACAATCCAGACTGAACACCGACATCGACGCGGCCATCAGGTCAGGCCTGATTGTGGGCGCTCATGTGCGGGTGGCCCGGGACGGAGCGGTGGTTTTTGACCGCCACGCGGGGTTTGCCGCCCGGGAAAAGGGCGTGGCGGTGGAAGGTCGCACTATTTTCCGGCTCGCCTCCGTCACCAGCCCGATGATTGCCGCAACCGCCCTTGCGCTGATTGACCCCAACTTGACTCGGTTGGATAGCAAGGTGACGGACTTTCTGCCCTACTTCGAACCTCGCCTGACGGATGACACCATGCCAGAGATCGCACTTCACCACCCGCTGACCCATACCGCCGGGCTCAGCCATGACTATCTGGCCAACCGCAGATTTCAGACGGGCTGAACAACGCCGATCTGAATTTTGCGGCCAACTTTCGCTTTATCGTCGATGTGCCGTTGATGTTTGCCCCCGGCGCAGGCTGGCTTTATTCGGTCGCCATCGACGTTTTGGGGGCGGTGATCGCCGCTGTGACCGGGATATGCCTTGAACAGGCGGATGCCAACCATGTCTGCAAACCGCTTGGCATGAAAGACACCAGTTTACTTTCACGGCCCCCGCTCGGCTGGCCACACCTTAAATGGATGCTGAATCCGTCGCCCAGCGGATGCCGGACGACATCCGTCTGACGATGGAGGAGGGCGGCAGCTTCAACTTCTCGCCCGCCCGGGCGTTCAACCTGAAAGCCTTTCAGTCCGGCGGCGCGGGCATGGTCGGCACGGCACCCAATTTCCTGGCCTTTCTGGAATGCATCCGCAGCGGCGGCGCACCCCTGATCTCACCTGAGTTGAATCGGTTGGCGAAGTCCAACTGCATCGGCAACCTGACCCGCGACGACCCCAGTTAGCGCTTTTGCTACCTCGGCGCCATCATCGACGACTCAACCGCAGCCCAGACTCCGCAGTTAAAAGGTACCCTGCGCTGGGGTGGAGTTTACGGCCACGACTGGTTCATCGAACCAGTGCGCGAATTGTCCGTGGTGATGTTCTCAAACATCGCGGTCGAGGGCTGCATGGGCCAATATACCCGCGATATCCGCGACGCGGTTTACGGCTGATTGATCCGAAGCTCTGTCGCGGGGTCAAAGAAGTGCAGGCGCCCCGGATCAAGCATCACACCAAACGTTGCGCCGATCTGTGCGACGCTGATCGTCTCCGCCCGGCGCAGAGTGATCGGGCCAGCGTCAGAAGCAAGCTGGCCGATATACTCGTGCCCAAGGTTTTCAAAGTGCTCGAGCGTTCCGGTGACGCCTGCTGCAGCATCACCTTCAATGATATGCAGGTGTTCGGGTCGTTGTCCAAGCGCGACTTTCGCAAGCCCGCGCGCCGCCGGTGGTAAATCGATCCGCTGGGTTCCAAACACCGCCTGACCTTTTTCAACCTTGCAGGTGAAGACATTCATCCGGGGGGAGCCGATGAAGCGGGCCACGAAAAGGTTGGCTGGGCGATGGTAGATTTCGTCCGGAGTAGCATACTGCATCAGGTTGGTCTGCCGCCCTTCGGTCAACGGTGCCAGCACCGCTATGCGGTCACCCATCGTCATCGCCTCGGTCTGATCGTGCGTAACATAGATCATCGAGGTTTTAAGGCGGCGATGGAACCTCACCAGTTCCGACCGCATTGAGGAGCGGAATTCGGCATCAAGGTTGGACAGCGGCTCGTCAAACAAGAACACTCCGGGATGCCGCAGAATGGCCCGCGCCAGGGCGACGCGCTGCCGTTGCCCGCCTGACATGGCAGCGGGACGCTTTTGCAGATGGGCGGTCAGACCGACCAGTTCGGCCACCTCGCGAACCTTGCGGTCAATCTCGGCCGTGGGTTCCTTGCGGATACGCAGGCCGAAGGACAGGTTTTTATACACCGTCATATGCGGGTAAAGCGCGTAGCTTTGGAACACCATCGCGACGTCACGGTTGGCCGGCTCCTTGTCGTTCATCCTGGCGCCATCCGACAAAAGATCACCCGACGCGATGCCGACCAGACCCGCTACCGACCGCAGGATCGTCGATTTGCCGCAGCCAGACGGGCCGACCAGCACGACAAACTCACCATCCTCAACCCGCAGGTTCAGGTCTTTGACGACCTGCGCCGCGCCAAATTCAATGTTCACATTGCGGAATTCAACGGCGGCCATCGGGCATCCTTTCAGGAGGGGCGGTCATTTCACGGCACCAACGCTGAGGCCCCCAACGATCTGACGCTGGGCAAGAACAGCAAAGGCAAGCATCGGCAGAATCTCGATAATGGCGGCGGCGGACATCGCCCCCCAGTCAATCGAGGCATAACCGCGGAAACCGGCGACGGCCAAGGTGATCGTTTGCGCCTTGTCAAAGGTCAGACCTAGGGCGATGGCAAGTTCGTTCCAGATCTTGATCGTGTTCAGGATCGCCGTAGCCGCGATGCCGGGTGCTGCAATCGGCACATAGATCGTCCACAGGATGCGCCATTTCCCGGCACCTTCCAGCATTGCGGCCTCGGTCAGGGCATAGGGCACTTCGGCAAAGAAGGCCCGCATCATCCAGATCGTGAAGGGCAGGGTGAAGGCCTGATAGATAAGCGCCAAGCCGAACACATTGTCATAAAGCCCGATCTGCTGAAACACGCCGTAAACCGGGATGACATACAGAAACTCTGGCAGCATGTAGGACAGCAAAAGCCAGGCGAGGATTACCGCCCGCCCCGGCACATGGCGGCGGTTCAGCGCGTAGGCCGCTGGGATGCCGATGGCAAAGGCGAGCAAATTGCTGGCCAACGACACCCAGACCGAATTGAAGAAGGCTTTCACGAACCCGGATGTGGCCCAGACCTTGGCATAATTGTCCCAGATCGGGGTGAACAGCCACTTCGGCGGCATTGCAAAGGCGTCAACCTGGGTTTTCAGGGAAATCCCGATGATCCACAGGATCGGAAAGATTGAGGCGAACGCGGCCAAAGTCAGGATGGCATAGGCCAGTCCCAGACTGCGGCGGTCTTTGGACAACAAGCTCATTCCTGCACCTCGCTGTCGGTGCCGACTCGGCTGTAGACCATGCAGATGGCGAAAATGATGGCGGCAAACAACACGATCATTGCGGCAGCCTCACCGAAGTTGTTGAACTTGAACGCGGTTTGATAGGCGAGCGATTGCACCGCCTCAGTCCGCCTCAGAGGGCCACCACCGGTCATGCCGAAAATCAGGTCAAAGACTTTCAGCGTATCGATGGTGCGGAATACTACGATGGTCAGCAGCACGGGCCGCAGCATCGGGAAGGTCAGGTGCCAGAAAATCTGCCAGCCGGTTGCCCCCTCCAGCCGGGCCGCCTCGAACGGCTCTTCCGGCAGGCTTTTCAGCGCCGCTGCCAGAACGATGAACACGAAACCGGTCTGCCACCAGGTCTCAACCATGATGACGCTGGGCATCGCTGCCGTTGGTGAGCCGAGCCAGTTTGGCCCCGGTATCCCGATCACCGACAGCGCATAGTTCAGAATGCCGAAAGTGGGGTCCAGCAAGACCTTCCAGACCAGCGAGACCGCGATCCCCGACACCATCAGCGGAGCAATCAGACAGACCCGCAGGAAGGCTGATCCGGTCTTGATCCGGTTGGCGGCCAAGGCAAATATCATGCCCAGCGTCAATTCGATCAGGACCGCCGC
>JBDSXE010000092.1:0-7575 GCA_039926325.1 Paracoccaceae bacterium
TTGTGAAAAGATGAAACGAAATTTTAGATAAATTGTAAGGGTTACTCGTTCAGGATGCTTCGCAGGTAGATGCCGTAGTCGTTCTTGCGGAAGGTGTCGGCACGGGCCGCAAGCTGGTCGCGGGTGATCCAGTTGGCGCGGAAGGCGATTTCATCCGGGCAGCCGACTTGCAGGCCCTGACGCGCTTGCAGGGTGCGGACGAAGTTGCCGGCATCCAGCAGGCTGGCGTGGGTGCCGGTGTCGAGCCAGGCGAAACCGCGGCCCATTTTTTCGACTTTGAGCGAGCCTTCGTTCAGGTAAATCTCCAGTAGGTCGGCGATTTCGAGTTCGCCGCGCGGGGAGGGTTTGATCTGCTTCGCCAGTTCCGGGGCGCGGGCGTCGAGGAAATAAAGGCCGGTAATGGCGAAGTTTGACGGCGGTTTGGCGGGTTTTTCGATGATTTGCTTGGCGTTTCCGATGGCATCGAAGGCGACCACGCCGTAGCGTTCGGGGTCGGAGACGCGGTAACCGAACACGGTGCCGCCGGTGGTTTGTGCGTCGGCGGCGGCGAGGATTTCGGGCAGGCCGTGGCCGAAGAAGATATTGTCACCAAGGACCATCGCGGAGGGGGCATTGTTCAGGAAATCACGCGCCAGCAGGTAGGCTTGGGCGAGGCCGTCGGGCGTGGGCTGGATGATGTAGGTAAGTTGCAAGCCCCATTGAGAGCCATCGGACAGCAGGCGTTTGAAGGCGGGTTGATCCTCTGGTGTGGTGATGATGGCGATTTCGCGGATCCCGGACAGCATGAGGACGGTCAGGGGATAGTAGACCATCGGTTTGTCATAAATCGGCAGCAGTTGTTTGGATGTGCCCATCGTGATCGGCCATAAGCGCGTGCCGGAGCCGCCTGCGAGGATGATGCCTTTGCGGTTCATGATGGCTCCAGGTCATGCAGGATTTCGGGGATGGCGGCGCGCCAGTCTGGGCGGTGGATGCCGAACCGGGCGAGGGAGGTGCAGTCGAGGCGGGAGTTTAGGGGGCGTTTCGCGGGGGTCGGGTAGGCGGTGGACGGGATGTCGGTGATCTGGCAGGGCAGGTTTGCGGCGGCCATGATGGCGCGGGCGAAGTCAGCCCAAGAGATATCGGGGGAGCCTGCGAAGTGGTGGGTACCGCCTTTGGCACCGTGCAGCAGGGAGCCGGCGCAGGTGTAAAGCGCGTCGGCGATGGCGGAGGCGGGGGTGGGGCCGCCGATCTGGTCAACGACGACATTGAGGGTGGGGCGGTCGTGGCCAAGGCGAAGCATGGTTTTCAGGAAATTGCTGCCGTGGGACGAGAAAACCCATGAGGTGCGGAGGATGAGCGGGTTGGGGTGAGCGGCGCGGATGCCGAGTTCTCCGGCGAGTTTGGAACGGCCATAGGCCCCGAGGGGGACGGTGGGGTGGTCAGGGGTGAAGGGGGCGGTTCCGCTGCCGTCAAAGACGTAGTCGGTCGAGATATGCAGGAAAGGGATGGTTTTGGCGGCGCAGGCCATCGCCATTGCGGTGGGGGAGGCGGCATTGATCACCGTGGCGGAGGGTTCATCGGCCTCGGCCTTGTCCACGGCGGTATAGGCGGCGGCGTTTATCACCGCGTCGGCATTGCTGGCGAAAATGGCGGCGGCGCAGGCGTTTGGGTTGGCGAGGTCAGCGTCAGTGCGGCTGAGTTGGGTGATGGTGGTGCCTTGCGGCACGCGGCGGGCGAGTTCGCGAGCGACCTGACCGGATTGGCCGAAAATCAGGATTTTCATGCGCGCCTCGCCTTGAACCAGAGGCAGATTGCAACGACCCAGATGGCAATCTCCAGAAGGAAGGTCCAGTGCAGGACGATGGACACCACCCAGCTGTGGTGGATGGGCGGGATCGTGACAAAGTGGTAAAGCGTGTCATCCCAAGGATAGCCCCAGAGGATACCGCCTGCGACCGTATCCAGCACCAGATGCAGGAAGACGGCGGCGAAGAACACCAGAGCGGTATGCAGATAGCCGAATTGTCGCAGGATTGGCAGGGTGACGGCGGCAATGGCCACCCAGATCAACGGGATATGCGGCCAATAGCGGTGATGATGGACTGCTGCGTGTTCGACCAGACGAAACCACAGAATATCCAGATCGGGCAGTATCGCGCCGATCAGGGCGGCGGGCATCAGGTAGGGGACAGGGCGGCGGATGCAGCGGGCCAGAATGTAACCAGAGGGCAAATGTGCTGTCAGCATCCTATTGCCCCGCGATCCAGTAGGCCACGAGACCCGCGTATTCCTTGAGGGCGAGGTTGAGGGCGGTCAGGTTTTTATCAAGTCGCCAGCCGGGGCCGGAGTTAAGGGGACCAGAGCGGAAATCGACCGGCCACGGCACGAGCCCGGTCCAGCCATTGCGTTCGAAAGTGGCGACAGAGCGGGGCATGTGCCAGGCGGAGGTGACGAGGAGGTGGATCTGACCGGGTTTGGGCTGGATCTGGGCGAGGGTGAAGCGGGCGTTTTCGGCGGTGTTGCGGGAGTTTTGTTCCAGAGTGATGCGGTCTGGGGCGACACCCATTGCGATCCACGCGTCGCGCATGATTTCCGAGGGGTCTTGCGGGTTGGTATCGCCGCCAAGGCTGGCGGTGCCGCCGGTGTAGATGATGCGGGCGTCGGGAAACTGGCGTGACAGGACAACCGTGGCGATCAGTCGTTCGCCAGCCTCGTTCACTTCGGTGCCACCCCAACGGCGGAAGGCGTCGATATCTTCGCCGCCGCCAAGGATGATGATGTCATCGACATGGGTGACGGGCGGGTTTGCAGGGTACTGGCTTTCCAAGCGGGCCAGAAGGACGTCGCCGACGGGGAACATCGTCAGGATAAGGGTGGCCGCAAAGCTGAGGGTCAGCCAGAGTTTGGCTGTGCCAGTGCGGTTGCGGTAGAGGGCGATCAGGCCGAGCAAGAAACTCAGCAGCAGCCACGTTTCGGCGCGGGCGGCCATGCCGATGGTTTTGCTGGCGATGAAGAACAGGTCGTGCATTACGCGTGGCCCAGACGCTGGCCGACGCCTTGGCGGGCTTGCAGCGGTTTCCACCACGCCTCGTTGTCCAGATACCAGCGGACGGTTTTCCGCAGCCCCTCGTCGAGTGTCACCGAGGGCCGCCAGCCCAGTTCGTCGCGGATGCGGCTAGGGTCGATGGCGTAGCGGGCGTCGTGGCCGGGGCGGTCGGTGACGAAGGTGATCAGGTCGGCGTGGGGCGTGGTGGTAGGGCGCATTTCGTCAAGCAGGGCGCAGATTTTGTGGACGAGGTCGATGTTGCGCGCCTCGTTCTCGCCACCGATGTTGTAGCTGCGGCCAATGGCACCGCGTTCAAGGACGGTCAGCAGGGCGTCGGCGTGATCCTCGACGTAAAGCCAGTCGCGGATATTTGTCCCAGCGCCGTAGACCGGGATCGGTTTTCCGGCGAGGGCGTTCAGGATGACGACCGGGATCAGCTTTTCCGGGAAGTGGAAGGGGCCGTAGTTGTTGGAGCAGTTGGTCATGACGATGGGCAGGCCGTAGGTTTCGGCCCAAGCGCGCACCAGATGGTCAGAGGCGGCTTTGCTGGCGGAATAGGGGCTGTTGGGGGCGTAGGGGGTGGTTTCGGTGAACTGGCCTGTGGTGCCGAGGGTGCCGTAAACCTCATCGGTGGAGATGTGGTGGAAGCGGAAGCTGGCTGGTTTGCCAGCGCGGGACCAGTGGGTGCGTGCAGCCTCCAGCATGTTAAACGTGCCGGTGATGTTGGTGTCGATGAAAGCGGCGGGGCCGTCGATGCTGCGGTCGACATGGCTTTCAGCGGCGAGGTGCATGACGGCGTTGGGGTTGTGCAGGGCGAAGATGCGGTCAAGGGCGGCGCGGTCTCGGATGTCGGCCTGCTCAAAGCCGTAAAGGTTGGAACTGGACACCGAGGCGACATTGTCCAGATTAGCGGCGTAAGTCAGGGCATCCAGATTGACGACCTCGTGACCTCGCGCTACGGCAAGGCGAACCACCGCAGAGCCGATAAAACCTGCGCCGCCGGTAACAAGAAGCTTCATTTTGGCGCCCAAACGAAGGGGTTGGCCAGGTCGCGCAAGAAGCGGGCGGCTTGATCTTTGCCCGATAGGATCGGGTCGGAAATGCCCCATTCGATGCCGATCTGCGGATCGTTCCAACTGATACCGCCATCGCAATCGGGGGCGTAGGTGTCAGAGCATTTGTATTCCACTTCGCTGTCGTAAGCTCGCGTCACGAATCCGTGCAGGAAACCTTTGGGGATCAGCAACTGGTGGCCATTTTCGGGCGTCAGGGTGATGCCGAACCATTTGGAATAGGTTGGCGATCCACGCCGGATATCCACAGCGACGTCGAAAATCTCGCCGCGCGTGCAGCGGACGAGTTTGTCCTGGGCATGGGGCGGCGATTGGTAATGCAGACCACGCAGGGTGCCGCGCCGGGCACTAAGGGAATGGTTGTCCTGCACCCAGTCAATCACGATGCCGACGGCGGCCATGCGAGGGGCGTTGTACGTCTCGCTGAACCAGCCCCGGTCGTCGCCAAAGCGGTCGGGGGTAATGATCAGCACATCAGGCAAAGGTGTTTGTTCAATTTTCATAGTATCAGTGTTTAAGGCGAAAGGCGAATTTGCCAAGAGGAGTTTTAGCGCCCGACCCCTTGGCCTTTGACACTGTCACGCGCATATAGGGTCAAATCGTTCCAGCCGATGAGGATGCCATGCTCGGGATCGCCGAAAAGACCGCCGTACCTGCCGAAACCATCATGGACGGCACCGAAGCCAGTTTTGTGAAGGACGTGATTGAGGCCAGCCAAACCGTGCCGGTCATTGTCGACTTTTGGGCGACGTGGTGCGGGCCGTGCAAGACCCTGACGCCAATGCTTGAAGCTGCGGTGATGGCGGCCAAGGGTAAGGTCAAGCTGGTCAAGATCGACGTGGACAAGGCGCAGGGCCTGTCGGCGCAGCTGCGTATCCAATCGATCCCGACCGTCTATGCGTTCTTTCAGGGCAAGCCGGTGGATGCTTTTCAGGGCGCCGTGCCGGGGTCGGAGATCAAGAAGTTCGTCGACACGTTAAGCGCGATGGGCGGCGATGATGGCGGTCTGGCCGAGGCACTAGAGGCGGCAGAGGCGATGCTGGCCGAAGGGGCCGCTGCTGACGCGGCAGAGACGTTCGCGGCGATCCTGGCTGAAGAGCCGGAGAATGCCGGGGCCTACGGCGGGCTGGTCCGCTCGCATCTGGCGATTGGCGATCTGGACAAGGCGCAGGCGCTTGCCGATGCCGCACCGGCCAAGATTGCAGGCTCGGTTGAGGTGACGGCGGCGAAGGCGCAGATTGAGCTGACGCGCCAGGCGGCCAATGCCGGACCAGAGGCCGATTTGCGCGCATCGTTGGCCAAGGATCCGGGCAATCCGCAGGTGATGTTCGATCTGGCGCTGGCGCTGCACGCCGCTGACAAAGTGGAAGAAGCGGTCGATATGTTGTTGGAACTTTTCAAGCTGGACCGGGAGTGGAACGACGGGGCGGCCAAGGCACAGCTTTTCACAATCTTTGGCGCGCTGAAACCGCAAGACCCCATCGTGCTGAAAGGTCGTCGTCGCCTGTCGTCGATGATCTTCGTCTGACCGGCTTTGTCGCCGGGGAATTTCACGCTAGGTTGCCTGCCATGATGAATGCAGCTGACTTGCCCGATCAACTACCCGTCTTTCCGCTGCCCGGTGCGGTTTTGCTGCCGCGTGCCCGTCTGCCCTTGCATATCTTCGAGCCGCGCTATCTGGCGATGATCGAGGATTGTCTGAAAAGCGAACGGCGTCTGATCGGAATGATCCAGCCACGGGGCGACGCCGGCGGTTTGGCTTCGGTCGGATGTGCCGGGCGCATAACCTCGTTTTCGGAAACCGACGATGGCCGCTATATGATCACTCTGTCCGGCATCGCGCGGTTCATGGTGCGGACGGAAATCACCGGATTTGTGCCGTACCGCCGCGTCAACGTCGATTGGACGCCGTTTATCGACGACATCGGCCCATCGGAAGAAGACGTCGGTTTTGACCGCGAGGCGTTTTTGCCGCGACTGGCCCGCTATCTGCACGCATCAAGGATGGGCACCGACTGGTCCAATCTGAAAGAGGCGGATAATGAGATGCTGATCAACGCCATGTGCATGGTCTGCCCATTTGCCGTCGAGGAAAAACAGGCACTGCTAGAGGCGCAGACCCTGACCGACCGTCGGCAAGTGCTGGAGCAGCTGATCACGTTCGCGCTGCAAAGCGGTGGTGGGGACGAGGTGTTGCAATGAGCGATACCCCAGAGATACCTGACTCCACAGTCGCGCCCATCATCGACCGCCGCATGTTGGAGGCGCTGATTTGTCCGCAAACCCAAAGAGCGCTGCGCTATGATGCGGAACGGCAAGAGCTGATTTCCGACGCCGCCCATCTTGCCTTTCCGATTCGCGACGGGATCCCGATCATGCTGGTCAGCGAAGCACGGGCGATCTGACGCAGCGTGGGCGGCCTGAATCTGGCTTTGCAGCAACCCTTGGCCGCGCAAAACCCGGATAACCCGCTGTGAAGGCCGCTGGGGCTTGACGGCGGGCACTGTCGTGGTCTTGGTGCGGCTAATAGTAACTTTGACCCGGACGTGAATGTGACCAAAGTTTTCGCGCACTTTATCGCAGTGACCATGCTGGCGCTGCTGGCAGGCTGCGGCACACCCCATGCCCCGCAAGATGCACCCAAGAACGAAACCCCCCTTCCTGGCTATGAAGCTGTCCAGGACGGCGAGTTTATGATCCCGGCTGTCGAGCGGCGGCTGTTCTATGAAGGCGCTGCCAAGACCGAAGTGTCGTACAATGGCGACGAGGCACCGGGCACTGTCGTGATCGATACATTTGCCCGCAAGCTGTACTACGTCGAAGCGGGCGGTATGGCGACCCAATATGCAATAGCCGTCGGGCGCGAAGGGCTGTCGTTCCACGGTTCGGGCGTCATCGGGCGCAAGGAAAAATGGCCGTCATGGACGCCAACGAACAACATGGTCCGTACCCGGCCTGACCTTTACGCTGAATATGCCGGCGGCATGTCGGGCGGTCTGGACAACCCACTGGGTGCCCGCGCGATGTATTTGTATCGCGGTGGTCGCGACAGCTACTTCCGCATCCACGGCACCATCGACAACGCGTCGATCGGGCATGCGACCTCTGCCGGGTGTATTCGCCTGTTCAACCAGGACGCAATCGACCTTTTTGACCGCGTCAGCCTTGGCGATAGGGTAAAGGTCCGCAGTCAGGACGAAAGCATCGCGCTGGAAGGCCCGTACATGGACGACGCCTATGGTCGCGCTGTACCGGACACCCCGGAAAATCAGGCGCAAAAGATCAAGGACGCGGCAAAGATTGCAGCGCAGGAAGCCGCCAATCCCGAACTGGCCGCCTACGATGCCGCAGCCCGCGCTGCAGAACAGGCAACGGCAGAGCAGGCCGGAAACTGACGACAACACGGGATGACGTTTGGTAGAATCGTCATCCTGATCTTGCCTGTGGCGGTCGCGTGATTCTCGGGGAAAATCG
>JBDSXE010000093.1:0-9746 GCA_039926325.1 Paracoccaceae bacterium
AACCGCAAAATTCGGTGCGACCTATACCGCTTTCAAAAACCGAACCCACCGCTGGCTCTGATCAAATCATCCCTAACGACCTGTTAAGGTAAAACACAAATCTGTTATATTACAACAATTTACGCCATATTTCGCGCGTGAAATGCCGTGCCAGCCCCCCGGCTTTACCCCCCGCGTATTTTCCTCTAAACCCCCTCCCATGCTTGACAACCGCCCCCAACTCCCGCCCGAAATTGCCCGCCGCCGGACCTTCGCGATCATCTCGCACCCCGATGCCGGCAAAACCACCCTGACAGAGAAATTCCTGCTGTTCGGCGGCGCCATCCAGATGGCCGGCCAGGTCCGCGCCAAGGGCGAGGCCCGCCGCACCCGCTCCGACTACATGAAGATGGAACAGGAACGCGGCATCTCCGTCTCCGCCTCCGCGATGTCGTTCGATTTCAAACAATACCGCTTCAACCTCGTCGACACCCCCGGCCACTCCGATTTCTCCGAAGACACCTACCGCACCCTCACCGCCGTCGACGCCGCCATCATGGTGATCGACGGGGCCAAGGGCGTTGAATCGCAGACCCAGAAACTGTTCGAAGTGTGCCGGATGCGCGACCTGCCGATCCTGACCTTCTGCAACAAGATGGACCGCGAAAGCCGCGACGTGTTCGAAATCATCGACGAGATTCAGGAAAACCTCGCCATCGACGTGACGCCCGCTTCGTGGCCCATCGGGGTCGGCCGCGACTTTGTCGGCGCCTACGACTTGCTGCACGACCGCCTGGAAATCATGGACCGCGCTGACCGCAACAAGGTCTCCGCCTCCATCAAGATCGACGGTCTGGATGACCCCAAACTTGCCGAACACGTCCCGCCAGAACTGCTGGCGAAACTGCGCGAAGAGCTGGAGATGGCCCGCGAACTCCTCCCCGCCTTCGACCGCGCGTCGTTTCTGAACGGGTCAATGACGCCGATCTGGTTCGGCTCTGCCATCAACTCTTTCGGCGTCAAGGAATTGATGGATGGCATGGGCGAGTACGGCCCGGAACCGCAGCCGCAAAAAGCCTCCGAACGTCAGATCGCGCCGGACGAAAAAACCGTTACCGGCTTCGTCTTCAAGGTTCAGGCTAACATGGACCCCAAACACCGCGACCGCGTTGCCTTCGTCCGCCTCGCCTCGGGTCACTTCATCCGCGGCATGAAACTGGTGCAGGTCCGCACCAAGAAACCGATGGCCATCGCCAACCCCGTGATGTTCCTCGCTGCCGACCGTGAACTGGCCGAGGAGGCGTGGGCCGGTGACATCATCGGCATTCCGAACCACGGCCAGTTGCGGATCGGTGATGCCCTGACTGAGGGGGAGTCGTTGCGTTTCACCGGCATTCCCTCTTTCGCCCCCGAACTTCTGCAAACCGTCCGCGCCGCCGACCCGATGAAGGCCAAGCATCTGGAAAAGGCCCTGATGCAGTTCGCTGAAGAGGGTGCCGCCAAGGTTTTCAAACCGATGATCGGCTCTGGCTACATCGTCGGCGTCGTCGGTGCCCTGCAATTCGAAGTGCTCGCCAGCCGGATCGAAGAGGAATACGCGCTGCCCGTCCGCTTTGAACCTAGCCAGTTTACTTCGGCCCGCTGGGTTTCTGGCCCAAAGCTGGAAGTCGACAAATTCACCAATGTGAACAAGGGCCATATCGCCGTTGACCATGACGGCGACACGGTTTTCCTCACCCGACTAAAGTGGGACATCGACCGCATCGAGCGCGATTATCCAACACTGAAACTGACTGCCACGAAGGAAATGATGGTCTAATGGACCCTAAAAAGCCGGTCAGGTTTTACCCCGCCGGCCTTTGGTCGCTTTCGGCTTTCACCACTTCGTCGGGTATGGGTCGCCGTCACCGACGACCCATACTGCAAAAAATCACAGGTTGACGTTCAGAACGCGGGCAAGGCGGGCGGCAATGCCGTCGTCAGCGCGCTGCGAACTTTGCAAAACCAGGTTGATTTCGTTGACTTGTGCCACCGTCAAGTTCGTCAGGTTGGCGTTCGGCGCATACTTTTGCACGATACTAGCGGCAATAGATGACAGCATGGTCGGATTGTAGGTCATGGCCGAAGCAGAACCAGCAACGCCAAGGATCAGCGCAGTCGTCACAAGAAAGTTTTTCATTTCGTTACCCTTTCGAGGTGTTTGAGTTTTGTCGGAATGTTTTTCGCTCCGATGAAATGAATATGGCCGCTCCCCTCATCCATGTGAAATCACAGAGAAAACACGCCGCAACACGCGGACGTTCTGATTTCGTGATGAAACCAATACTGGTATTTTCCGTATCGTGATGGTTGGGAGCCGCCCGTCGTATTTGGACCAAACAAGATCGAAATATACCGCAAATTTGGTCAAATCTCGGTGCCTCTCCGTGAGAACATGCCGGTTTTCCCAAAACGCACCCATACGGTGCACGGCTGCACACTCAAAATGTGCGGCAAAATCAAGCATGCGCGCAGTATTCAGGCGCTGAATCGCTTCGATATTGCTGATCTGGGTTTGGTTTGCCGGATTCAGTCGACCAGAACTACGCACTCACCGGCAGAAATTCCGACTCAATCAATGATGCCTGCTTGTCGGTGGCGGGGCCGGCGCGGATATTCCTGCGCCAGCCCGGGTATTCTCAGACCAGCTTTGCAGTCAGGGTAATCTCAGCCTTCAACAACCGCGAGATCGGGCAATTCGCTTTGGCCGTAGCGGCTGCCGCCTGAAACGCCGCGTCGGTGGCACCTGGAATACTGGCGGTCAGGTCCAGATGGATCGCCGTCACGGTCGGCGCTCCGTTGATGAAATCCAAAGTCACAGTTGCCGTCGTCTTGATTTCATCAGCGGTCATCTTGGCGTTCCCAAGTTCCCCCGAGAGCGCCATCGAAAAGCAGGCAGCATGAGCCGCCCCAATCAACTCTTCCGGGTTGGTGCCTGCAGCACCCTCGAACCGGGTACGAAAATCATAAGGCACTGCAGAGAGCGAAGCACTGCGAGTGGAAATCTTGCCGGTACCGGTTTTCAGATCACCCGACCAAACGGCAGAGGCGGAGTTTTTCGAAGCCATGATTTTGTCCTTCACACTGAATTTCATGCGGAGTCGAAGTTCATCCGCCGCAACAGCCCCCATTTCGCGGTCAGGTCGCACGCGCGTCAAGCTATAACGGTCAAGGCCACGCCAAAACTTCGTGTGCCACCCTATGCGAATCCTATGGCAAAACCTCTGAACCTGCACCAGCAATTGACCTTTCCGCAAATATCAGCTAACGCCAAACCGTTCCCCACAGGGGGAGCCTTGACGCCGGGACGCCGGGAAATGCGTCCCTTATCTCTTGCGGCCCATTTTCAATCGGGAATGGCATCGCATCATTAGGACGCACATGATCAAATTCTCTGACCTCGCGCTGGACCCCCGCGTGCTGCAAGCCGTAACTGACGCTGGCTACGAAACACCCACTCCCATTCAGGCGCAAGCCATTCCGCCCGCATTGCTTGGTCAGGACGTGCTGGGGATCGCCCAGACTGGCACCGGCAAAACCGCCAGCTTTGTGCTGCCGATGGTCACCTTGCTTGGCCAAGGTCGCGCTCGCGCCCGGATGCCGCGCAGTCTGGTGCTGGCGCCGACCCGTGAACTGGCCGCCCAGGTGGCTGAAAACTTTGAAACTTACGCCAAGCATACCAAACTGACCAAAGCTCTGCTGATCGGCGGTGTCTCCTTTGGCGAGCAGGACAAGCTGATCGACCGTGGCGTTGACGTGCTGATTGCTACGCCGGGCCGCCTGCTGGACCATTTCGAACGCGGCAAACTTCTGCTGACCGGCGTTCAGATCATGGTGGTGGACGAGGCTGACCGGATGCTCGACATGGGTTTCATCCCGGATATCGAGCGCATTTTCCAGATGACGCCAAAAACCCGCCAGACCTTGTTCTTCTCGGCTACGATGGCGCCAGAGATTGAACGCATCACCAATGCCTTCCTCAACAATCCTGTCAAGGTCGAAGTTGCCCGTCAGGCAACCGCATCGACCACCATCGAACAGCAGCTGATCCAGTTCACGCCCTCGCGCAAGGACCGGACCTTTGCGGAAAAGCGCGCAATCCTACGCGCCCTGATTAAAGCAGAAGGCGAAAGCTGCACCAACGCCATCGTGTTCTGCAACCGCAAGATGGATGTGGATGTGGTGGCCAAGTCGCTGAAACAGCACGGTTTCAACGCCTCACCCATCCACGGCGATCTGGACCAGTCCGTCCGTACCCGCACGTTGGACGGCTTTCGTGAAGGCACCATCCACCTTCTGATCGCCTCAGACGTTGCCGCACGTGGGCTGGACATTCCTGCCGTCAGCCACATCTTCAACTTCGACGTGCCCTCGCACCCCGAGGATTACGTTCACCGCATTGGCCGCACTGGCCGTGCCGGTCGTCTTGGCAAGGCGTATACCATCGCGGTGCCTTCGGATGACAAATACCTGTCGGCAATCGAACATCTGGTCAAAATGCCTATCCCGCGCGGATCTGCGCCCGAAGGTGCCTTGGAAGGTGCGTCTGAAACCGCCGACCGCCCGCGTGGCGAACGTAGCAGTTCGTCATCGTCCAGCAGTTCCTCCAGCCGGGGTGGCCGTGGCCGCTCACGCTCCAGTTCTGCCAAGGCAGATGCAGTTGCCCCGCGCGACGCAATGCCGGTGTTCGAGACCGCTGAACCCGAAGTTGTCGTTGCAGAGGCAGCACCAGCGCCACGCCCGCCAGAGCGCAACGACGACCGCCGCAGCGGTGGCCGCACCTCTTACAATGATCGCCCTCGTGCGGGTGAAGATCGCCGTCCGCAAGAGCCGCGCCAAAGCGAAGATCGTCGTGTGCCAGAACGTTCCAACGACGACCGTCGGCCCTATTCGCGTGGCAATAGCAACGGTGGCGGCGACCGCGTCGTCGGCATGGGTGACCATGTGCCGGACTTCCTGATGCGAAGCTTTGCGATTACTACCGCGACCGTCGACGAACCCGAAGACGAGGCTGCGACCGGCACCTGAAAAGCCGCTCATCAGGCCCGGCAGCCTTCCCTTGCGCGAGGAAGGCTGCCGGGCCTGACGAGCCTTTTCTGTTAGTCCGCTGCCAGCCGACTGACCACAACCGTCACTTCCGGCTTTTTGCCAATTTCTTCCATCGTGACCTGACGGACGACGCGCTTCAGCGCCTCGTCCAGTTTGTCATCGTCGCCTAGCAGCTTCTTGGACGCGCCAGCCAGAAACTCGCCCAGATCTCCCTCCAACGTTTCCGCCAGATCACGCCCGCCTTTGCCCGTTGGCGCCAGACCACGCAGATCGACCCAGGCATCGCCAAGCGGCGCTTCGGCTTCGTCGAGGATAAGCGTCACCGTGACATGGCCATTCAGCGCCATCCTGATCCGGTCGCGGACGATCCCGTCCATCGCCCCGATCAGCGCCGAACCATCAAGGAAGGTCCGCCCGGACTCGATCCGTTCAGCGACCACAGGCACGTCGCCGGTAATGTCCAGCATCGTGCCATTGGTCGCTACGATCGACGCAATTCCAGCTTCTTGTGCAATCCGCTCGTGTTCGCGCAGGTGGCGGTGTTCGCCGTGCATCGGGACCACCATATCGGGCAGCAGCAGGCGGTGGACATGCTCCAGATCGGGGCGGTTGGCATGGCCCGACACATGGTATTTGCCGTTGTTGTCATCAACAACGTCGACGTTCAGTTCTGACAGCGCGTTCATGATCTTGCCAACATCACGCTCGTTCCCCGGAATGCACTTTGATGAAAAGAGGAACGTATCGCCCGCCTTCATCTCCAGCCCCAGATACTTGCCGCGCGACAGTTGCGCTGACGCGGCGCGCCGTTCGCCCTGCGAACCGGTCACGATGAGCATCAGATTGCGTCTTGGCACCTCTAGTGCAGCTTCCGGCGTGATTGTCGGCGGAAACTTGGCAAGAACGCCAGACTCCTCTGCCGCCGTCACCATGCGTTTCATGGCACGCCCCAGCAGGCAGACCGACCGCCCCGCCGCTCTGCCAGCTTCTGCCAGCGTCTTAAGTCGTGCTACGTTCGACGCGAAGGTCGTCGCCACTACCATGCCACCCGCGCCACGGATCAGTTCGGCAATCGGCAGCGGCAAAGTGCTTTCGGACCGTCCGGGATGCAGCGAAAACACGTTGGTCGAATCGCACATCAGCGCCTTGACCGGCGTTTCCGCCGCGATATCGGCAAACCGCTGATCATCCCAGCCTTCGCCAACGCCCGGTATCGCGTCCAGCTTGAAGTCGCCGCTGTGCACGATCCGCCCCGCAGGTGAGTCAATGACCAGCGCGGCACTTTCGGGAATCGAATGACTGACTGGCACGAACTGCACCGTGAACGGACCCGCCGTCACTGCCGCTGGCCGCGCCTCGACCGTCTTGATCACGTCAAGCGGCAGACCCGCCTCTTCAAACTTCATCCGGCCGATCGTCGCGGTGAACTTCCGCGCGTAGACCGGCTTTTTCAGCTGCGGCCACAGATGCGCCAACGCGCCGATATGGTCTTCGTGCGCGTGGGTGATAAAGATCGCCTCCAGCCGGTCCAGCCGTGCCAAGAGCCAAGAGATGTCGGCCATGATCAGATCGACCCCCGGCGTCGAATCCATGTCTGGAAATGACACGCCCAGATCGACCAAAATCAGCCGCTCGCGACCCTTTGGCCCATAGCCATAGATATAGGCGTTCATGCCGATTTCCCCGGCACCGCCTAGGGGTAGGTAGATCAGTCTTTCACCGGCCATCCGAATTCTCTTTGTTATAGGCGTTGATCAGGACCAGACCGTGCATCGTCAGATCATCCTCAATCGCGTAAAATAGCTCTGTCCCTTGGGCAAACAGCGATGCGAGGCCCCCGGTCGCGATCACCCTCATGGGGTTTTCACGCTCTCGCCGCACCTCGCGTACGATGCCTTCGATCAGGCCGACATAGCCCCAATACACGCCAGACTGCATGCAGGCCACCGTATTCGTGCCAATCACGCGGGCCGGTTTCGCCACATCAACATGCGGCAACGCCGCCGCTGCCATATGCAGCGCCTCAAGGCTCAAATTGACGCCGGGTGCGATGACGCCTCCCACATAAGCGCCATCGGTATCGACCACGTCAAAGGTCGTTGCCGTGCCGAAATCGACGATGATCAGATTGCCGCCATGTCGGTCGAACCCGCCTACGGTATTCACCAGTCGGTCTGGCCCGACAGTTGTGCCCTGATCCACCCTGGGCGGCACTGGCAGACGGCATTCCGGCTTGCCCACCACCAGCGGGCGACAGTGGAAATAACGGTCACAAAGAACGCGCAAGTTGTACACGACACGCGGCACGGTCGAAGATATCACCGCCTCGGTCACATCCGCCGCGGTGCCGGTCAGCTGCATCAACGACGACAGCCAGACGAAATACTCGTCTGCCGTACGCTTGTGGTCCGTGGCAATCCGCCATGTCGCCAGAAACCGCGACCCATTCCAGATCGAGAACACCGTGTTGGTATTGCCGCAGTCGATGGCCAGAAGCATATGCGCCCCCTAGAAAAAAACTTCCGCCGCCGGAATGGCGACACGTCCCTGCGCGGTACCAAGGATCAGCGCCCCGGTGGCATCGACAGTCTCGAATCTGCCTTCGCGGCTTTGGCTGCCAGTGCGGGCGCGGATCACCTCACCCAAACGCGCCGCGTGCGACAGCCACGCCTCACGCAACGGTGCAAAACCCTTGGCTACAAATATCGCTTCCCACTTTGCATAGGCCGGGGCGAGGTGATCAAGAAAACTTTCCGGACTGACGCGTAAACCAGTCTCCTCCAGCAAGGTCACCGCCCGCAGCGCCCCCGGTTCCATCAACCCTACATCCGGTGCGGCAATCAGATTGACCCCAACCCCAATCGCCAGATGCGCCACACCGGTGCCCGCAGCCACGCTTTCCAGCAAAATCCCCGCGACTTTGCCGCCATTCAGCAGTACGTCATTCGGCCATTTCAGCCTGAACGCCTCTGGCAACCCGGTCAGCGCCACAAACGTATCGCGTAACGCCAATGCCGCCGCGAAAGAGCGCAGGGCCACCTGATCCGCCGATTGACGCGGGGCCATCACCAGCGTGCCGTGGAAATTTCCTTTGGGGCTGGCCCACGGCCGCGCCCGCCGACCCCGCCCCGCCGTCTGCTCTTCCGCCAGCAGCCACACCGGTGCGTCCATCGTCGGAGCCAGCCGCAACCCATGCGCGTTGGTGCTGTCAATCGACCCAAGCGTCAGTCGCCCGACGCCCGCAGGCCAAGTGGGTTTATCCGACAAGCGACTGCGCTGCGACTATCGCCGCAGGCTCGATGCCGAAGAAATTCACGATCCCCAGCAGCATCGCCGCTGAAACCGCCACCAAAGCCAGCCATTGCACCGGCGCCATCCGGCTTGTCGTCACTTCACCTTCTGACCCGAAGTACATGTAGAACACGATCCGCAAGTAGTAGAACGCGCCAATCACCGAAGCGACCGCACCCGCCAGCGCGAGCCATGCCATGTTTGCATCGACTGCCGCTTTCAGCACATAGAACTTCCCGAAGAACCCCAGCATCGGCGGCACCCCTGCCAAGCTGAACATCAGCACCAGCATCGCCAGCGCCTTCAGCGGTTCCCGCTTGGAAAACTGGTTCAGGGCCTGAATATCAGTAACGGGCTTGCCGTCCTTTTCCATTGACAGGATGAATGCGAATGCGCCGACGTTCATCGTCACATAGATCACCATGTAGATCAGCATGGCCTGCACGCCCTCTGCCGTGCCAGCCGCCAGCCCCATCAGTGCAAAACCCATGTGCGCGATTGAGGAGTAGGCCATCAGCCGCTTGATATCGCGCTGTCCAATGGCGGCAATCGCCCCAAGAAACATCGAGGCAACCGACAAAGCCGCCAGAACTTGGCTCCACTGCCCCACAACGCCACCGAACGCATCCTGCACCAACCGCGCAATCAGCGCCATCGCAGCAACCTTCGGCGCGGTCGCCAGGAACGCCGTCACCGGTGTCGGTGCGCCCTCATACACATCGGGCGTCCACATGTGGAATGGTGCTGCCGATACCTTGAACGCCAACCCCGACAGCATGAACACCAGCCCGAACAGCAGGCCCAATGGCACGCCATCATTCACGGTGGACAGGATGCCAGAGAACAGCGTCGTTCCGGCATAGCCATAAACCAGCGACGCGCCATAAAGCAGCAACCCTGACGACAGCGAACCCAGCACGAAATACTTCAGCCCCGCCTCGGTAGATTTGGCATTGTCGCGCTGCAAGCTCGCCATGACGTACAGCGCCAAGGATTGCAGTTCCAATCCCAGATACAGCGACATGAGGTCGCCCGCCGAGACCATCGTCATCATGCCGACCACGCTGAGTGCGACGAGGATCGGATATTCAAACCGCCCCAGTCCGCGCCGCGCCATGTAATCCTGCGAAATCACCAGAACCGACGCTGCCGACACCAGAATTGTTACCTTGGCAAATCGCGCAAAGGCATCATCGTTGAACATGCCGCCAAACGCCGTCCGCGTTCCGGTGTCGCCCAACCCGATCCACAACGCCAGCGCCACCATCAGCCCCGCCGTCGCCCAGGTTAGCGCCGCCGTCAGCCCGTCCTTGCCCGCGTAAACCACGACCAACAGCGCCAACATCGCATACAGCGACAGGATCAGTTCGGGCAGAACCACCGCGAAA
>JBDSXE010000094.1:0-3553 GCA_039926325.1 Paracoccaceae bacterium
ATTTTCGTGTCGTTCGCGTTGACGTTGAAGCAGATCGTGGTGCGGTTTTGCGTCGGCATTTCCTGCTCGTTAGAGATGAACTGGCAGCGGTCGATCTGCAAATCCTGACAACCCCGCCCGATCGAGGTGACGCCGCGATCCTTCGGTTTGTTCAGCACACAGTCCGCCACCCGGAACAGCGCGCCCGCAGTTGGCAGCATGATGATGCTGGCCAGGCCAAAGCTCTGAAACTCCAATTCGACCAGTTCAAATTTCGACAAAGCGGAAAAGCCGCTGAAATCAAGCATGTATTTGTAGCGGTCAAAGGTGAAGGTGCGCGTGCCCGCTGCCGCCCACAACGGCTGGCTCAGATCGACGGTGCCAGCGCCGATATTTCTGGCGGTAACGTACACCTCGCGCCCGACGCCGGTGCCGCTGATCCGCGCGCCTACGGGAATGTTGGCGACATTGGCAACCCCGGTCAGCTTGGCGGAATTCGCCGTGGCATAGGTCGCCACGGACGTGACCGTGGTGGTGGTCCACGCGGTCGAGGTGATGGCGGTCAGTTGGCCATTCCGCAAAACCCGCCGCTCGGCAAAACTGGTCAGCCCGCACAGGGCCGCCACATCAATCGGCCCGTCCAATTCGACACGCCGCCCGCTCAGGTTCAGCTCAACGTGGTCGGTGTAGAAGAACAGCGCCTGCAAGGCCCGCTTGAACCCAGCGAGTTCGGTGCCGAACGCCGCCGTATAGGTGTCCAGGTTGAAATTGCGCCGGCTGCTTAGGATGGCACTCGTGGGCATGGCAAGCGTGCCCTCAAACTCTACCGGGTTGTCGAACGTCATCGACGCGGACAGCCAGTAATTGCCGGGGCTGACCAGCACTGTTTTGCCAGCCGCCGCATTGTCCGCCGCGTTGAACGCTGCCAAGTCGTCGGTGACACCATCCCCGACCGCACCATAGTCGCGCACATCGACCCAGTTGAACCGGACCGAAAAGAAGATGTCAGACACATCCTCGATCACCACATCCTCGATGCGGATCACCCCGCCGGTCGGCCCGGTCAGGTCCAGCCCGAAATGGCCGTTGACCGGCGACAGCCCCCACACCATGTTAACGCCAGTCCGGTTGCCCGACCCGATGATCGCGGTCACCGTGACAACCTCCCCATAGCCCGCAAGCTGGACCGACGGCCCGGTCTGCTGTGCCGCTATAACGTTAGCCCCTGACGAACTTCCGGCCCAACCCGCGATCCGCACCGCAGGCAGTGGCCCGCTGATCGCCTTGACCTTGCAAGTGACGCGCAGATACAGCCCCGGTTCGATCGGGATCGACTGAAAGCACCGCAGCTTTTGCGTGGCCAGCGTTTTGGTCAATTCCAGACATCCGGTAAAATCCTGATCCGTCGGCACAAACGCCGCATTCGGCTGCGCCAGATAGCTGCCCTGCCCGGACAGGCCATCTTCACGCGACCACAGATCCAACCCCGCCGAAAACGGCGGCGGCATCAGCACCAGACCTTCGGTAATCGCCTTGTTCATCGTAGCAGCCCTCGCCGAGTTTGGATGGGCGCTAAGGCCCGTGCGGCGAAAGGGTTAGCGGCTGCGGGTTAACGCCACGAAACATTAGCGCACGATGGTCGCCGCTTGCGCGCAACACCAATCGCCGGGGGTTTCACACCCCCCAGCCCGGCCACGGGCCGGGCGTTCTTCACGGAAATCACCCACTGGAGGGTTTCTGACCGCTCATCACCCTGTGGGATATTTCTGAAACGATGAAGGAGCGTTACGCCCCGACGTCGTTCGACTTCTGCAACTGCACCGCGTTGATCAACCAGCCGTTCGGCCCCTCGACCATCTGGTAGTCCAGCAGGTAGCTCTGGCCCTTCTGGTCGGTGATCCGCACCCGTTGCCACAACGCACCCCCCACCGTCCGCAGGTCCATCATCTCGACCTGCGCCGGGTTTACCACCATCGGATAGCCAGTCGCCACCATCGAGCCGAAATTCTCGGCCGTCAGGAACATCTCGTGGATGGTGGGCGAAGCGTAGGTAAAGGCGCGGGTATAATCGTCTGCCTTGAACGCCTCGATCTGCGAGTTGATCGTGGACTGGATCGGCGCCTCTTGTGCAAAGGCCGGTACAGCCAGTAAGGCGGCAACGACAACAACTAGGCCAAGTCGCATGACTGTTCCCCTGTTTTACGTCCCCAAGGGAATGGTAGACCGGGCCGCAACCCGGTCAAGTCATTTTCACGCGATAAGTTCGCCCGCCAGTGCCCGGTCAATCAACGCCACCGTCTCGGCCACCCCATACAGCGCCACGAACCCGCCGAATCTCGGCCCGTCGCTGGCCCCCAGCAGCACCTCGTACAGCGCCTTGAACCAGTCGCGCAGCGGCACAAAACCGTGTTCGTTGCCGACCGCGAATACCATCGTCTGCAGCGCCTCGTCGGTCGCAGGGCCGTCCCACGCCACCAGACGCGCGCGCACATCCACGATGGCCGAGCGCTCGGTGTCTGTCGGCAGCCGGAACACCCGCGTCGGCGCGATCCGGTCGGCGAAATACCGCACCGCGTAACCCGCCGCCGCGTCCATATCGGGATTGCCCTCTGGCGAGGCATCGGGCGCGTACCGCTTGATGAACCCCCACAACCCTTTGGCATCCTTCGCCCCCGACACCGAGGCAAGGTTCAACAACATCGCAAAGCTGACGACCATATGGCTGGCAGGAGGCTGGCCGTGATGGATGTGCCAAACTGGATTGTTGACCTGCTGATCAACATCCTGCGTCGGATAAGCGCGCAGCTGCTGGTGATATTCATCCACCGCTTTCGGGATCACATCGAAATGCATCCGCTTGGCGGTCTTGGGCTTTTGGTACATGAAATACTGCAGGCTTTCGGTCGCCGCATAGGTCAGCCATTCGTCAATCGTCAGGCCATTGCCCTTGGATTTGGAGATTTTCTGGCCGAACTCGTCGAGGAAAAGCTCATAGCCGAAATGGTTGGGTTTGCGCCCGCCAAGCACCTCGCAAATACCGTCATAGATCGGCGTGTTGGTCGAATGGTCCTTGCCATACATCTCGAAATCGACATCCAGCGCGGCCCAACGTGCGCCGAAATCGGGCTTCCACTGAAGTTTGACCTGACCGCCCGTAACCGGCAGCGTCCATTCGCGGCCCGTGTCGTCGTCAAAGGTGATCGTGCCGTCGCGGGCGTTCACCTCTTTCATCGGCGCATACAGCACTTTGCCGGTTTCCGGGTGGATCGGCAGGAAGCACGAATAAGTCTGCTGCCGCTCCTCGCGCAAAGACGCCAACATGATCGCCATGATCTTGTCATAGCGCTCGCACGCCAACAGCAAGGTCGCATCAAACCGCCCGCTCGCATAAAACTCCGTCGCTGAAATGAACTCGTATTCGAACCCGAACGTATCCAGAAACCGCCGCAGCATCGCGTTGTTGTGCGCCCCGAAACTTGGATATTCGCCATACGGATCAGGCACCCGCGTCAACGGTTCCTGCATGTGCTCGCGCAGCATGTCCTGATTGGGCACATTCTCTGGCACCTTTCGC
>JBDSXE010000095.1:0-4226 GCA_039926325.1 Paracoccaceae bacterium
GCGCGACCGAAGGCGCCGAACATCGGGCGGGAGTAGACCGGTTGCGGCGTCGGGATCGAGGCGTTGGTGTCGCCCATCTGGGCGCAGGCGATCATGCCACCGACGAGGACCATTTCGGGTTTTGCGCCAAAGAACGCGGGCCACCATAATACCAGATCGGCGCGTTTCCCGGGGGTGATGCTGCCGATGTGGCGGCTCATCCCTTGGGCGATGGCGGGGTTGATCGTGTATTTGGCGATGTAGCGTTTGGCGCGGACGTTGTCGTTCTGGCCGGTTTCCTCGGGCAGGCGACCGCGTTGTTGCTTCATTTTATGGGCGGTTTGCCAGGTTCGTGTGATCACTTCGCCAACGCGCCCCATGGCTTGGCTGTCGCTGGAGAGAATGGAAAACGCGCCCATGTCGTGGAGGATATCCTCGGCCGCGATGGTTTCGCGGCGGATGCGGGACTCAGCAAAGGCGACGTCTTCGGGGATCGACGGGTCAAGGTGGTGGCAGACCATCAGCATGTCGAGGTGTTCTTCGAGAGTGTTCACGGTGTAGGGCATGGTCGGGTTGGTCGAACTTGGGATGACGTTCGGGTGGCTTACGACCTTGATGATGTCGGGGGCGTGGCCCCCGCCTGCGCCTTCGGTGTGGAAGGCGTGGATGGTGCGGCCCTTGATGGCGGCCAGGGTGTTTTCGACAAAGCCGGATTCGTTCAGCGTGTCGGTGTGGATCATCACCTGCACGTCCATGTCGTCGGCCACTGACAGGCAGCAATCGATGGCGGCGGGGGTGGTGCCCCAATCCTCGTGCAGTTTCAGGGCGCAGGCCCCGGCGTTGACCATTTCGATCAAACCTTCGGGGCGGGAGGCGTTGCCTTTGCCGGAAAGGCCGAAGTTGATCGGGAAGGCGTCGAGGCTTTGCAGCATCCGGCCCAGATGCCACGGGCCGGGGGTGCAGGTGGTAGCCAAGGTGCCGTGGGCGGGGCCGGTGCCGCCGCCGAGCATGGTGGTGATGCCGGAGTGCAGCGCATCCTCGATCTGCCCGGGGGCGATGAAGTGGATGTGGGCGTCGAAACCGCCAGCGGTCAGGATCTTGCCCTCGCCCGCGATGATTTCGGTGGAGGGGCCGATGATGATGGTGACGTTCGGCTGGGTATCAGGATTGCCGGCCTTGCCGATGGCATGGATCAGACCGTCGCGCAGGGCTACGTCGGCCTTGTAGATACCGGAGTGGTCAAGGATCAGGGCGTTGGTGATGACGGTATCGGCAGCACCCCCGCTGCGGGGGATTTGGGACTGGCCCATGCCGTCGCGGATGACCTTGCCACCTCCGAACTTAACCTCTTCACCGTAGGTCGTCAGGTCACGCTCCACCTCGATTATGATGTCGGTATCGCCAAGGCGCACGCGGTCGCCGGTGGTCGGGCCGTACATGGCGGCGTAGTCAGGGCGGGAGATGCGGGTGGGCATGGAATACTCCTCAGAGCGGCGATTTTGGCCCGGCTTTGGTAAGTCGGGCGACGTTGGTGCGGGTCTTGCGGCGCAGCGGTTTCAGTCCGGCCATCGCGACCTGATCCGGCCGCGCGCCGCGTGCGATGGCAGCAGCGGCGGCGTGGGCCGACTGGGTGAAGGCTTGGGTCTTTTCGCTGACCATCAGCTGATTTTCAGACTTGCCGGTGTTCCACAGACCCATCATCCCCAAGGTGCGGAGGGTGATCACTGTTTGCGCCTCTGCGGCGAGGGTCATGAAGGCGACGTTGGTGCGCCAGAGGCCAAGCGCGGTTATTTTGCGGGTCATATCAGTATTCCTGCGAGGTGCATCCGTTTGCACCGGCCCAACGCGCGGGACAGCGGGAGCGATCCATACCATCGCAAGATCACAGCGCACCCATCACCTTTCCGTTGAACCCGTAGACGTTCCGCAGCCCGCCGTAGGGCACCAATCGGACCTCGCGTTTCTGTCCCGGCTCGAACCGGACGGCGGTACCTGCCGCAATGTCGAGGCGCATCCCGCGGGCGGCGGCGCGGTCGAAATCGAGACCCGCGTTGGTTTCGGCGAAGTGGTAGTGGGAGCCTACCTGAATCGGGCGATCGCCGGTATTGGCGACCATCAGGGTGACGGATTTGGCACCTTCATTCAGGGTGATGTCGCCTTCGGCGGCCAGAGTTTCACCGGGGATCATGGGGTTAACCTTGCAGCATGAGGCCGAAACCGGCGATGAGGGCGAGGAGGCCAGAAGCGCGGGCGAATTTGCTGTTGAGTGTCAGGCCGAATGCCAGACCGATGCCGTGCAGGATGGCGGTCGAGGTCAGCATGGCAATGCCGAAGGCGAGGCCGTTGCCCTGCATCTCGATCCCGTGGGCGGCACCGTGGGCGAGGCCGAACAGGGCGACCATCGGGATTGCTGTGTAAAGGGGCGCGCGCAGGGCGAGCGCCACGAACGCGCCAAGCAGGATCACCGAGGCGAGGATCGCAGGTTCGACGGCTGCGGCGAGGATGCCGAGGCTGGACAGCATCGCGACAGCGCCGCCAAGGGCCATTGCGGTCAGAAACGTTGCGGGCAGTGCCCAACGCGCGCGACTGCCGAGTGTTGCGGCCCACAGGCCGACGCCAATCATTGCAAGCAGGTGGTCTGCTCCGGTGAAGGGGTGCATCAGGCCAGCCGCAAACCCGGTGCCGTGGCCGGGGTGGGCGAGGGCCATCGTGGGGGCAAGGATGGCTGCGACGGTGAGGAGGGGGCGTTTCATCTGGGCCTCTTAGCGGATGGGGTGGTGGACGGTGACAAGTTTGGTGCCGTCGGGAAAGGTCGCCTCGACCTGAACGGAATGGATCATTGAGGGGATACCCTCCATGCATTGGTCGGCGGTGATGACATGTGCGCCTGCCTGCATCAGATCGGACACGGCGCGGCCATCGCGGGCACCTTCGACGACGAAATCGGTGATGAGGGCGATGGCTTCGGGGTGGTTCAGCTTGACGCCGCGCGCCAGACGGCCACGCGCGACCATCGCGGCAAGGCTGATCAGCAGCTTTTCCTTTTCCCGTGGGGTCAGGTTCATGTATTTTCTCCGCTTTGCCAGACCTTTGGCAGTTTACGCCCGGCCAGCACTTGTAAAATTCGTGCGAGTTGTTGTTTCAGCGGCCAGCCGTCATTGGCCATCAGCCGGACCACGCATTTGCCATCCCAGCCAGAGGCAGCGGCGCTGTCGTCCAGCACGGCGCGGACGGGACCAACCGCGTCCTCGGCTCCTTGGGCGATCAGGCAGACGACCGCCATTGCACGTGCGTCCCCGAGGAGCGCAGCCGATTTGGCGGCGAGAACGGCGGCGTTCAGTTGAAAGGTTTCGGCCCAGATCGGGCGGCCTTGGCGACGGATCATGCGGTGGTCGTGCAGATCGGCGCTGATCAGGGTTTCACCCATTGCGTGACGACCCAGCACCACGGTTTCGGCCAGCAGGCATTCCGCACCGGGTGCAAGGTCAATTTCAGTTTGGCGCTGCAGGTTCGCGTGCTCGAAGAGGATGGTTTCCTGCGGCAACCAGTCGAGGCGGGCGTTGGTGCCGACTTTTGCCGTCATGCGGATTTCGGCAGGGGTGCCAAGGCTGGCATAGCCGCGCTCGGCAGTCTGGGTCGTGGCGAGGACGCGGCAGCCTTCACCGATTTCAAGCGTGTAGTTGAGCCGGTCGCCGCCTGTCAGACCGCCAGAAGTGTTCAGGAAAACCGCTTCGGGAACCGGGCCATCGACGCGGGGAAACATGATCTTGCCAGAGCCGGATTGGTGCAGGTCGGCAAGGCGGGTTCGGCCGCCCTGAAGCCGGAACGACGCCATCGCAGCACCTTTGCTGCGTTGCATGATCGGCTGATATGTTGCGTCCAGCATGACTTCCCCAAGTTGCGATCACCCTTGCAGGTCGGGTCGGGGTGGCAACGGTCAGTCCGCCGGGTTCACGCAAATGGCGGAGTTCGGCGCAGCTTGTGCATATTATTTGAGCATATTGAGGTTTTATCCGGCGATAAGTGAACGCTGCGGAAACGGGTGACGTTACCGGGATGATTGGTTAGACTTGGCGATACGAGTCGAGCCCGGTCAGCAAACGCGGGCTACAAAAAGGGAGACAAGCGATGGCTAAGGGTTTGGAAAAACGCAAGGAAGTGAAGAAACCGAAGAAGGAAAAAGTGAAGCCGGGCGTGGCTACTGCTGGCGGCAAGAATGCTGTTCAGACCACGGCCAGCAAGGCCAG
>JBDSXE010000096.1:0-4126 GCA_039926325.1 Paracoccaceae bacterium
CCCGAGGGTGGCGAGTGCCCGGTCGACTGCCATGCGGCGGTCGGGACTGCAATCGGGGGTGGCTGCCATTGCTGGATCCAACTCGGCGAAGCTGCGCGGCCCCGCGCGACGCTGGCGGTCAAGATAGCGGCGGGTGGCGATGCGCTTCAGCCATCCGGCGAAAGAGCCGTCGCCGCGCCATTGGCCGATCGCCTGCCACGCGTCGAGCAGAGCGTCTTGGGCGATGTCGTCCCCTTCGTCGCCTGCGAGCCGCCGCGTATAGCGGCGAAGACTGGCTTCATGTGCGCGTACAAGCACGCCGAAAGTGGCAAGATCACCTCTTGCCGCCCGGCGTGCCAAATCCTGCTCTTCGCTCTGAGTCAGGGCTCGACCTCGCGCTTGGCTGCAAGTCGGAGCCGAAGCAGCAACGCCGCGCCGACGAACAACGGGAACACCGACACGGCCATCAGGTCGCGCAGGTCATTGCTGCCGCTGATTAGGGCCCCCGCGATGACCGCGAGGCCAAGTGCTATCAACACGAAACCAATCCGCTGGTCGGCTGCTCCCGGCTCGGGGGCCCGGTCGAGGTTATCGACCAGTTCGGGGGTTAGCGGTTGGCCGGACTCGACCGACTTGCGTAAGGTTGTATGGAGCGCGCGGTTACGCATCACCCGTGACACCTGGGCGATGAAGAACAAGGCGACCACGGCCAACCCCACTGCGACGATAATATCTACTTCCATTCCAATGCTCCCGATGACTTGATACCCCCTAGACGTCATCGGAACTCGATTTGGATGATCCGGTGCGGAATATTTTTTGCGCCCGGAGTAGTCGCGGTCGCCCCAGACTTCTTGCCCCTTTCCAAGTGCACGAGCAGGCCGCCTCCATGCCTTGCTGCGTCTAGGCCAAACAAAAGCGCCAATGTCTGCCATGGGTCCAAAGCGGACATTGGCGTTCTCCCCTCAGACCGGCGGCAGTATCATCATCTTTGGTGCCTTCCCACCACACCTGGTGCACTTGAGCCGACGCGCTAAATTAGTCAGTCGCGCAGCCCCGGCTAGCTTGCCCGCCGCTATGCCATCGACTGTTCGCGATGCTCCACAATCGCCACACACAATTCTCATGCCAGCGCCAAATCGAACGAGATCGGCGATCGTGCGGATGTGCTTGGTGGACATATTCGACGGCTAGGCGAAGAAGAACGATTCGGGAACACGTCGATCGCAGACCGGTGCTGATTTATCGCGCGAAAAGGGGAAGCCTCCCCCTGCGGCGACTTCCCTCCGACCAGCCTCAAAATGCGTCGCGTCACGTAAACGAGAGGGTGGTCTATCCCTTCTTTGCATCATCCCGTGGGTAGGTGGCAATCCGCGCCATCCGACTGCAGTCGAGCCGCAATTAAATAGGGCGAAATAGAGAAAGATCAGATTGGCCCCGGAGGTTTTTGGTGTCCATACGCGAGTGACGCCTATCGTATCTCAATCGCGGTGGAGCCTCGTTCTCCTTTCGCGATCCGCGCATCGATCACGTCTTCAGGCTGTAGATCGACGAGGCCCGCGAGTCGCACCGTTTCCATATGCACAAAAATGTCTTCGTCCGGCTCCCCTACTCGATTGAGGAATCCATAGCCTTTTAAGCGATCAAACCACTTCACCACTACTGTTTCAAACGCACCGGCCGGATCTGTCAATGCCTTGCGATCCGCGCGATATGGGGTGGGAACGCGCGATCTGGTGGGACTGGTAACGGCCTCGCTGAGGTCGATCGATATGATCCGCCGCGCTTGGAGTCCCCCTTCCTGTCGTTCCACCAGGCATTCAATCAACGCGCCTTCCGGAAGGCATCGGCGACCAAAGTCGCGAAGTTTTGAAAAATGGATCAGCACATCGCTTTCGCACGCATCGCTGACCAGGAAACCGAACCCGCGCGTGGCATCGAACCATTTTATCCGGCCAAATACTCTTGCTCCAGCGCTCTCGCTATTGTTATCGGCCTTAATGTTAGAACCGTGGGAAGCACCCGACGTATCATCATCGCCCGATCCAAACACGTCGGGCGTTGAAGGCGGATCAGCATGGGCTGACGTTATCATCAACAAACGGTAGCGCAGCCACGACATGACACAAGTTAATAACTCGCAGCGGCTTCATATCCAGCCTGCTGCTTGACGGATTGGCCTTGGGCATAGTGGCCCTCCATCGCAACCGCGCTCGCAGCTAATGTGGTAGAGATTGAATCGCACATTTTCGCTCTCCGTTCAGATCAGGTCTTGGGAAGCTTGGCCAAGCGCCTTCTTGATCCGGGAAACTAAAAGGCTACTGAAGCTGGTGTCCTTGAAGGCTCGCGCGGCGGCGACGGAGTCCATTCCGGCTATCAAGATGCTGGAAACCGACCACGCCCGCGGCGCGGAGGTGGCCGACTAAACAGGTTCCTTCGAAGCGATTGAATCGCGCGTCCGCATTTCGAGCGCTTAATGTCCTATATGGGTGGAATGCGGACATTGAGAACGGTTGACCAGATGCTGCGTATGGCACCGTCGTGAGGCAAGAAACGGGGAATGGCAATGTTTTTGGCGTGGCCGGGATTGTGCCGTCCATGCGGTCTGGATTGACGGAAACGGATGCGAGGCCCAGCCTGATCGTGGGGCATAGGGGGTCATCCGTCATGAACGTTCAAAAGCCGCTCAGGCTGTGGGAAATTGTTCTCTACGGCACAGCCATGAATCTGGGTATTCGCTGGCTGGCAACGGGCGCGGCCACGGGCCCGGTAGCTTTGCCAATCTGGATCATCGCGGGGGTCTTGTTTCTGGCTCCGCTGGTGCTGGCCACCCTGGCCCTGTCGCAGCGATTCCCAGAAGAGGGTGCCATCTACGCCTGGTCGCGCGAGACACAGGGACCGCTGGCGGGGTTCCTTTGCGGCTGGTTCTACTGGGCCAGCTTCCTGCCTTTTTTCGCGGGTCTCTTGGTGTTCGCGGTGAATCTGCTTGGCCGCACAATTGGCGGTGAGTTCGGTGGATGGCTTGTCACACCCCCGGGAATCATGTTCGCCTCGTCAGTCTTGATCTGCGCGATTGCCGCCATGCACGCAGGCGGTATCGGGGTGGGGAAATGGATGCCGCTGATTGGGGCGACAACCACGATTGCGCTGCTTGCATTAATCATCGTCGGCGGATTTTATCTTACCGGTCGCGAAGGCTCGGCCACCGATTTCGGGCACGCGCAATATATGCCGGAACTCAACGCGAACGCCGCTATCCTATGGGCTACCATGATCTTCGCGTACGGCGGCGCCGAGGGCATCGCCCTGATGAGCAGCCAGGCCAAAAGAGGGGTCCGGACGATCACCGTCGCAGTCGTGATTATAGGCATCGGTCTGATGCTTGCGTACGCCACTGGCACTGCCGCCATGTTGACAGTCCTGCCGTCCGACCGGATCTCGCGCTTAGGAGGGTTGCCAGAAGCGTTGGAAGTGCTGTTGCAGAAGCTAAAGATTGCGAGCCTTGTGCCCGTCATACTTCTCGGGCTCTCGCTCGCAATTTTGGGCGGGCTTAGTTCCTGGTTCGGAGCTGCGGCGCGCCTGCCGTTCGCCGCGGGGCTAAGCCATGCTTTGCCGCCCGCCTTTGGCAGACTCAGCCCAAAAACCGGCGCGCCCGTCAACGCCATCTGGATGCAAGCGGTTTTGGTCATCGGGCTTCTGGTTTTGAGCCAAGCAGGATCAAGCGTGGCCGGGGCCTATGATTTCATGATCGCAATGGCCACTCTCTCTGCTGCGCTGCCTTATCTTTTCATGTTCGTTGCATGGTGGAAAATCGCGGACGCCACCGTAGCGAAGCTCGGCGCCGCTGTGGGGTTTGCCATCACCATGTCTGCCGTCCTGGGCAGCGTTGTCCCAAGTCCGGACGCGAGCAGTCCGCTCTCCTCCATCCTCAAGCTGCTTATCGCCACTCTGGTCATGACGGCGTCGGGGGCCGGTCTGTACTATGCAGGAACCCGACGGGCGCTAATCCAAGCAGCCTGAAGGAAGCGAGAACACGCCTCCCGGCCGCGCCGCCATTGGTCGCACGCCACGATA
Organism: Paracoccaceae bacterium; assembly: GCA_039926325.1. Lineage (GTDB taxonomy): Bacteria > Pseudomonadota > Alphaproteobacteria > Rhodobacterales > Rhodobacteraceae > Stagnihabitans. The sequence continues at coordinate 4,054 of JBDSXE010000096.1, forward strand.
CCGCGTCAACATTCTAACGTCCGCAATGGGTGGAAAGTGGACATTAGCGACGGTCGTTTGCTAACTCTTTCAG
>JBDSXE010000097.1:0-5868 GCA_039926325.1 Paracoccaceae bacterium
CAACCGGTTTGCCTGATGCCAGCGCCAAAGCTGCGTCCAGCGCGCCTTTGCCCTGACCCGCCGCGTCCTGGAATACGGTCGCATCCAGTTCGCCAGCCTGCATCGCCGCCAGCGCGTCCTGCGTTGCGTCAACACCGGCCACGATCACCGTCTTCATATCGACGTTGGCCGCTTTCATCGCCTGAATCGCGCCGATGGCGGATTCGTCGTTGTTGGCGATGACCGCATCGAACGGAGTGCCAGCCGACAGCCAGTTGGTCATCAGGTTCTGCGCTTCATCACGCGACCAGTTAGAGGTTTGCTCGGCAATGATGTTGACCTTCACGCCGCAATCCGCCCCGCCAATCACGTCGTGGATGTCCTTGGTCCGCATCACGGCGGCCTGGTTCGACAGTTCACCCTGGATGACATAGATATTGGCTTCGGTCTTGCCGGCTTCTTTCAGCAGGCGACAGACTTCCTTGGTTTCCAGCGTGCCCGAATCCGCTTCGTTCGATGCGACGAATGCCTGATTGTCCGGCATCGTGTCGACGTTGACCGGCTGACGGTTTACATAAACCAATGGCACGTTTGCGGCAGCAGCGGCGTCCGACATCGCCTGTGTGGCAGAGGTGTCGACCGGGTTCACGATGATCGCCTTCACGCCCGAAGCGATGAAGTTGTTGATCTGGTCCAACTGCTTGGCCACGTCATTGCCAGCATCTTCGACCTGCAGGTTCACGCCGGTCTGGGTCTTGGCATAGTCGGTCATGCCATTCCGCAGAACGGTCAGGAAGTTGTCGTCGAACTTGGCCATCGAAACGCCAATGTCCTGCGCCATCGCACTGGTGCCAAGCAAGGCGGCAAAGCCTGCGATTATCAGAGTCTTTTTCATTTTAGTTCCTCCACTGAAGGTGTCCGGCACACCCATCTCTCCCACCGGACCGCCGTTTTGGGCGGTATTCTTACCGCTCAGGCCGCCGCAGCGACGCCATCACGGATGAATTCCATCGAAGCCGCCAGCGCCGCCTTGGGGTCGGTCAAATCATGGACCGACGCCGCAAAGGGTTCATAGCTGATCGGACCAGCGTAGCCTGCCGCAAGCAATGCGGCAATCTGTTCGGTATTGCCCAGACGGTCCGCGCCATCCACCAGAACCCGGTGCCCGTCCCGCATGTCGGCCACCGAAACACCGGGGTCCGTCACGCCCGACACATGCACAATCCCAGTCAGTTCAGGGAAAATCGCGCCGCCCCCCGCCAAATGGTGATGGAACGTGTCGTGGACGATGAAATATGTGCCCTGCCCGCCAACCGCGTCGATGGCAGCCGCCAGAACATCCTTGTAGCGTAAGGAGCAAACCGCAAACCCCAGCGGCTCGACCATCGCCTTCAGGCCATGCGCCTTCAGCATCGGCAGAATTTCCCGCAGCGCCAGTTCTGTGACGCGGCGGCTGTCGGCACGGTCTGTTGCCACACCATCATTGCGCGGGATCAGACTGATCGCCTCTGCCCCAGCTGCCACCGCAATCTGCATCAACGCCTCTGCTTCGGCGCGTTTGGCGTCGGACCAGTCGTTGAACATCTTGACTTCGGCCAGCGCCAGAAACCGCAATCCGCGCGCCTTCACCGCTGCTTTGACAGTCGCAGGATCCGCGCCGTCAAACAGTTTGCCGGGCAAGTCATTGCGGAACTCGACGCCCACGCATTTCAGCGATTTGGCCAGGTCCAGAAAGGCTTCCCAGCCCATTTTGGGCGCGGTCATATGGTTCAAGGCAAAAGGCAGCATGGTCAGTGATTCTCCCCCGCCGAACCCCATCGGGTCGACAATATGGAATACATATTCTATTCTTCCGCTTTTTCAACTGGAAATTCCAAAACTGAAAGATGCGTTCCACACCTTGACTGCCTCACTGTCAAACCGACTCCCGCACGTGCAAATCCGGCGTGAGGAATTGATCCGTTGCCAACCCCGGATCGGCCCGTGCCATCACCCCGGTCAATTCGCGGCACAGCTTTTCCAGCGGCGTATCGACCGCCATCGTCACTTGCCCCTCCAGCAGCCCTCGCCGCGATTCGGGCGTTAGCGCCGATACCACCAGCGCCACCCGCCCCTCCGCCTTGGCCGCCCGCACCGCCGCAATCGCGCCCTCCATGCCGCCGCCTGCCACATAGATCCCGCACAGATCGCCGTGCCGCGCGATCAGCCCCAGCGTCGCCTCATAGGTCAGCGCCCGCGTTTCCAGATTGACCAGCGTATCCAGCACCACCAGCCGCGGCGCGTGTTCCCGCAAATACGCCCGAAAGCCCTGATCGCGCAGATCGTGGCCGTGCCAGCGTGTCCCGCCAATGAAAATGGCCAGCGTCCCCGGCCCCCGTGCTGCCTTGTCCATGAACCAGGCCGCCGTGCGCCCGACCTTCAGGTTGTCCAGCCCCAGATAGCCCGTCCGCACCCCCGGCGCAAAATCCGACAGCAGCGAAAACACCGCCAACCCCTGCGCCGCCAGATCGCCAACCGCCGTCGTCACCTCAGGATGGTTCACCGCCGTCGCCGCAAGGACATCGCACCGCTTCGCCATCGACCGCAGCAACCCTGCCATCTCAGACGGCGACTGCGATGCCGAAAACTCCAAAACCAGTTCGGCCTCCACCAGCCGCTCTGCCGCCACCGCGCGGCGCAGTTCTGCGGCAAAAGCCTTGTAAAACTCTTGCCACTGCTTGTGCAGCACCACGCCGAACCGCTTTTTCACCCGTGCGGCATCACCGCTTAGCCGCAACGCCGCTGGATGGCCGATGGCCTGCGCCACCGCTATGATATGCGCCAGCGTTTCGTCCTTCAGCCGCTGCCGCCCATTCAGCGCGCGGTCCACCGTCGCCACCGACACTCCGGCAGCTGCCGCCAGTTCCGCCATCCCCGGTCGCTTCATCTCAGCTCTCCTGAGCCGCCATCTGACGATATTTGACGAAGAATGAAAGCACCGTCATTGCCGCGAATGGAACAAATCTTCTATTCTTGCGGCATCCACTTGAAGAGGATGCCCATGACCACGCGCAACTACAGCCTGCTCGGCCCCGACGCCCAACGCGCCGTTGACACGGGGTTAGCCGCCGCCGAATGGTATCACACCGACGTGCCGCGCAAGGTCATGAAAGACCTGATGCAGCGCAGCGACGGCCCCGCCATCCGCGACACAATCGTCTACTACGGTGCCATGATCATCCTCGCCGTCATCGGCATTACCCTGTGGCCAAGCTGGTGGTCCGTCCCGTACTGGCTCGCCTACGGCGTCCTCTACGGCTCTGCTTCCGACAGTCGCTGGCACGAATGTCAGCACGGCACCGCCTTCAAGACGCCTTGGATGAACGAGGCGGTCTACCAGATCGCCTGCTTCATGATCGTACGGAACCCGTATTCCTGGCGGTGGAGCCACGCGCGCCACCATACCGACACCTATATCGTCGGCCGCGACCCCGAAATCGCCGTCATGCGCCCGCCAGTGTTCTTCAAGCTGATCGGCAATTTCTTCGGCATCTTCGACGCCTATGACGGCTGGAAGCGGATGCTGCTGAACGCATCAGGCAAGACTGACCCCGAAGAAGCGACCTACATCCTGCCCGCCGACTTTCCCAAGGTGATCCGCGTTGCCCACATCTGGGTCGCGATCTACGCCGCCACGATCCTGCTCGCCCTCGCCATGCACTCCATCCTGCCCCTCATGGTGATCGGCCTGCCGCGACTGTACGGCTGCTGGCACCACATTATGACCGGCATGCTGCAACACGGTGGGCTCGCTGACAACGTCACCGACCACCGCCTGAATTCGCGCACGGTCCACATGAACCGGATCAGCCGTTTTATCTATTGGAACATGAACTATCACATCGAACATCACATGTTCCCGATGGTGCCATATCACGCGCTGCCCCGCCTTCACGCGCTGATCAAACACGACCTTCCTGCACCGACCCCTTCCATTGCCGCCGGATTTGCGGAAATGTGGCCTGCCATCTATCGGCAACTGCAAAATCAGGACTACTTCATCAGACGCACGTTGCCCCCGACTGCAAAACCGTACCGTGAGGATTTCCACACCGCCGCCCTCGGCGCTGCCGAATAAGGACCACACCATGCCGCAATGGATCGACGCCTGCGCCACCTCCGACATCGACGAAGAGGATCTGATCCGCTTCGACCATGCCGGGGCCACTTATGCCATCTACCACGCGCCCAATGGAGAATTCTTCTGCACCGAGGGGCTTTGCTCACATGAAAAGGTCCACCTTTGCGATGGCCTCGTGATGGATTACATCATCGAATGCCCCAAGCATAACGGCCAGTTCGACTATCGCACTGGCGAGGCAAAACGCGCGCCCGTCTGCATCAACCTCAAAACCTATCCCGTCAGAGTCGAAGGCACCCGGGTTTTCATAGAGGTGTGATATGGTCGCCGCCTGACCATCCTTGACCCGCGCGCCAACTCGCCAGTGGCTCTGGCACAACCCCTCCCCTCGTGCCAAAGTGCGCGGCGGGAGGCCACTCATGTCCAAAATCATCATATCCTGCGCCATCACCGGCTCGATCCATGTGCCAAGCCAGTCTGACTATTTGCCATTCAGGCCAGCAGACATCGCGGCCAGCGCCATCGGTGCGGCCAATGCCGGGGCCACGATCCTGCACCTGCACGCGCGCCACCCCGAAACCGGCAGGCCCTCGGCTGATCCCGCGCATTGGGCGGCTTTCTTGCCTGCGATCAAGGCCGGGACCGGGGCAGTAGTGAACATGACCACCGGCGGTTCTGCGACGATGACCCTGGATCAGCGACTGGCTGCCCCCAAAGCCAATTCGCCAGAGATGTGCAGCCTGAATATGGGGTCGATGAACTTCGCCCTCTACCCGATGATCGCGCGTATCAAGGATTGGAAGTTCGACTGGGAAAAGCCCTACCTCGAAAACTCCGACGATACAGTGTTCAAGAACACCCCGCGCGACATCGCCCATGTGCTTGACGAGATGGGCACCCAGCGCGGCGCGCGGTTTGAGTTCGAATGCTATGACATCGGCCATCTGACCATGCTGAAACACTTCGTTGATCGCGGTTTGGTCAAGGCTCCGCTGTTCATCCAGTTCGTGTTCGGCGTCTTGGGCGGCATGCCCCCTGAACCTGACACGCTGACCCTTCTGAAACGCACCGCCGACCGCCTGTTTGGTGACAGTTACCAGTTCTCGGTGCTGGCGGCAGGTCGCGCCCAGATCGCAATGGCCACCATGTCCGCCGCAATGGGCGGCCACGTCCGCGTCGGGCTGGAGGATAATCTGTACATCGGCAAAGGTCAGCTTGCCAAATCCAACGCCGAACAAGTCACCCTGATCCGCGGCATCGTAGAGCGTCTGGGGCGTGAGGTCGCCACCCCAGACGAGGCGCGGTCAATCCTTGGCCTCAAAGGCCGGGACAAGGTGGCGTTTTGATCAGACGGGCAACGGTCCGCGACGCGCCGACCTTGCACGCCATGCTGCAGGCGCTGTCGGACCACGACGGCGGCGATTATCAGGTCGGCTCAGTGGAAACCCTGCTGCAACACGGCTTCGGTGCGAACCCGCTGTTCCACGCCCTGATTGCCGAAACCGACCACCCCGTCGGCATGACCATCTACTATCCCGATTATTCCACCCATCGCGGCGAGCCCGGCGTCTATGTGCAGGATATCTACGTCGAACCTGCGGCGCGCGGCACCGGCATCGCCCGCCAACTGCTGGCCGCCACGATGATCCACCAGACATGGGCAGCCTGCTACGTGACCCTTGGCGTCAGCCCCGCCAACACCGTCGCCTGCCGCTTTTACGACCGCATGGGGTTTCGAAATCGTGGCTACGACTTTCTGATCCTCGACG
>JBDSXE010000098.1:0-2740 GCA_039926325.1 Paracoccaceae bacterium
CCTTTGCGCGGGATAAATCGGAAGAACCGGACCAAGTGTTTGCGGGCGGGCTATGGGCGCGTCTCGCAAAAATGTTCCGGCGGAAGCAAGCGGAAGGATCGGTCAAATGGCAGCACCCCTCAAGAAACTGATCATCGACGGCATCGAGATCGAGGTGGATGGCGCGATGACCATCATTCAGGCCGCCGAAGTGGCTGGGGTGGAAATTCCGCGGTTCTGTTATCAAGAACGGCTGACGATCGCCGGGAATTGCCGCATGTGTCTGGTCGAGGTGGTGGGCGGGCCGCCGAAGCCTGCTGCATCCTGTGCGATGCAAGTCAGGGACTTGCGCGGTGGACCGAATGGCGAGCCGCCGGTCGTCAAGACCAACACGCCAATGGTGAAAAAGGCCCGCGAAGGGGTGATGGAGTTTCTGCTGATCAACCATCCATTGGACTGCCCGATCTGCGATCAGGGCGGCGAGTGCGACTTGCAGGATCAGGCGATGGCCTACGGGGTGGATTTCAGCCGCTACCGCGAGCCGAAACGTGCGAGCGAAGAGTTGAACCTTGGGCCATTGGTGGCGACGGCGATGACGCGGTGCATTTCGTGCACGCGTTGTGTGCGGTTCACCTCTGAAGTGGCCGGGATCTTGCAGATGGGCCAAACCGGACGCGGCGAGGATGCCGAGATCACGACGTATCTGAATGGCACGCTGGATTCGAATTTGCAGGGCAATATCATCGACTTGTGTCCAGTGGGCGCGCTGACCTCCAAACCCTACGCCTTCACCGCGCGGCCTTGGGAGTTGACCAAGACTGAATCGATTGACGTGATGGACGCGCTTGGCAGCAACATTCGTATCGACACCAAGGGTCGTGAAGTGATGCGGATTCTGCCGCGCAACCATGACGGTGTGAACGAGGAATGGATTTCCGACAAGACCCGCTTCATCTGGGACGGTTTGCGTCGGCAACGGCTGGATACGCCGTATATCCGCGAAAACGGCAAGCTGCGGAAAGCCGGCTGGGGCGAGGCTTTGGCAGCGGTTGCGGCGGCGATGAAGGGCCGCAAGGTTGCAGGGCTGGTTGGCGATCTGGTTCCGGTCGAGGCGGCGTATTCGTTGAAATCGTTGATCGAGGGGCTTGGTGGCCACGTAGAGGCGCGGACGGATGGGGCCATGCTGCCTGCCGGCAACCGCTCTGGCTATGTTGGCACCGCGAAGATCGAAGATATCGATTCGGCGCAGCGCATCATGCTGATCGGCTGTAATCCAAGGCTTGAAGCGCCGGTTCTCAATGCACGCATCCGCAAAGCATGGACCAAGGGTGCACGGGTCGGTGTTGTCGGACCGGCGATGGATCTGACCTACGATTACTTCCCGATGGGCGGTGACCGGGACACGCTGGCCAAGATGACCTCGACAGCGCATGAGGATGCGATCGGCAAGGCTTCCATTGTCATCATCGGCATGGGGGCGATTAACGAGGCGGATGGCGCGGCGGTTCTGGCGCACGCGATGAAATTCGCAGAAATGACGGAATCCAAATTCCTGGTCTTGCACACCGCAGCGTCGCGAGTCGGCGCGCTGGATGTCGGCGCGGTGACCGAGGGTGGCCTGACGGCCGCTGTCGAGGGTGCCGAGGTGATTTACAACCTTGGCGCTGACGAGGTCGACATCGCCAAAGGACCGTTCGTGATTTATCAGGGCAGTCACGGTGATCGCGGTGCGAACCGTGCCGATATCATTCTGCCGGCTGCCGCCTATACCGAAGAAAACGGGCTGTTCGTGAACACTGAAGGACGGCCCCAGTTGGCGGTGCGGGCCGGGTTCGCGCCGGGCGAGGCCAAGGAAAACTGGGCGATCGTGCGGGCGTTGTCGGGCGAGATTGGCGCGACCTTGCCGTGGGATTCGCTGGCGGGGTTGCGGTCGAAGATCGTGGGCGAATTCCCGCATCTGGGGCGCATTGACGAAGTCGCCGAAAACGCTTGGGCTCCGCCAGAAGTGCGCGACATGGGCAAGGCCACATTCCGCAACGTCTTCAATGGATACTACCTGACCAACCCGATCGCCCGCGCCTCTACGGTGATGGGTGAGTTGGCGGCGATGGAAGCAGACCGGGCTAAAGTGAAGCTGGCGGCGGAATGAAGATGACCACGGGTTTGATCCTTGTAAGTATGGCAACCGCCTCGGCGGCGTTGTCGGCTTGTGTGGATCAGGCGACCAAAGATGCGGACCCGGTGGCGTTGGTGGATGATGCGAACTTCAAGCCCGACTATCTGGGGATTGAAACCATTCTTTTGGACGGCGATCTGGTGGATTTCCGGGTGGCAATGACGGGTGCGCGGAACCGGGACGACGTGTCGGCCTATGCCCGTTGTGCTGCGGCGCAGTACGCGCTCATCCGGGGCGCAGGATTTGCGCGGCATGTCCGCACGAATATCGCACAAAGCGGTGGAACTTGGCGCGGAGATGCGGTTTACACGATTTCGACGGCACTGCCTGACGGGTTGCGGACAATCGACGCCGAAGTGACGGTGCGCGACTGCGGATCCCAAGGCATACCCACGGTTTGAGGTGACAACGACATGACTGAATTCTTTCAAACCGGGCTGGGGACGGCGGTTCTGATCATCATCCAGAGTGTGCTGATCGTGGCCTTCGTGATGATCAGCCTGCTATTTCTGGTCTATGGCGACCGGAAAATCTGGGCCGCCGTGCAGATGCGGCGCGGGCCGAACGTGGTCGGGCCGTTCGGGC
>JBDSXE010000099.1:0-9057 GCA_039926325.1 Paracoccaceae bacterium
GCCCCAGTTGACATGGATCAGTGCGGGCGGAGCGAATCTTCGGCAAGATCAGCTGTATTCGCCGAACATCCGGCAAATATAGTATTCCCGAGTGCCACTCAGATGCGAATGTCGGCCAGACCCTGCAAGGGGCTGACCGGCACGTGAATTCTTTCCCCGCCTTTTAGGATACCCAATGAAAGCGCTCGTTTATTCCAAGTCTGGCAAGATTGCTCTGGAAGACCGACCCAAACCGGAGATCACCGCCCCCGGCGATGCGATCGTGCGCGTCATCCACACAACGATCTGCGGCACCGATTTGCACATCCTGAAAGGCGACGTGCCAACCGCCGAGCCGGGACGCATCCTCGGGCACGAGGGCGTTGGCGTCATTGATAGTGTTGGCGCGGCGGTGACATCCTTCAAGAAGGGCGATCATGTGCTGATGTCCTGTGTCAGCGCCTGCGGGACCTGTTCGTTCTGCCGCAAACAGATGTACTCGCATTGCATCCATGGCGGCTGGATTCTCGGAAACTCGATTGATGGCACCCAAGCCGAGTTTGTCCGCACGCCATTTGCCGAGATGAGCCTGTACCACCTCCCCAAGGGTGCCGATGAAGAAGCATTGGTAATGCTCAGCGATATCCTGCCGACCGGATTCGAATGTGGTGTGTTGAATGGCAAGGTTTTGCCCGGATCGACGGTTGCCATCGTCGGGGCTGGGCCCGTGGGTCTTGCTGCCCTGCTTACCGCGCAGTTTTATTCGCCAGCCTCGATTATCATGATCGACCTAGACGACAACCGACTGGCGATCGCAAAGAAATTTGGCGCGACCTCAACCGTGAACAGCGGGAACGGAAAGGCAGTCGAAACGGTGATGAAGTTGACCGACAAGGCTGGCGTTGACACGGCCATTGAGGCGGTGGGCATCCCGGCGACCTTTGAACTTTGCGAGCAGATTGTCGCGGCCGGAGGCAGAATTGCCAACATCGGCGTGCATGGCAAGCCAGCGAGCTTACACTTGGAAAAGCTGTGGGATCGCAACATCGCTATCACCACACGACTGGTTGATACCGTGACGATTCCGATGCTGTTCAGGACGGCTGCGGCCAAGACGATCAACCCGGCGCTTTTGATCTCGCACCGGTTCACACTGGACGAAGGCGAGAAGGCCTACGAGACGTTTGGTAACGCCGCCAAAACCAAGGCGTTGAAAGTGATCATCAGCCCCTGACGGGCGCCTCACCCGGCTTGGACCAGCCCCGCGCGGGTAAAATCAATGCGATCAAGATCAGGAGTTACCAATATGAGCGACACATCAGGTCTTATCCTCGTCACCGGCTCGAATGGCCGGATCGGCAGCGCAGTGATGACGCGGCTGACTGGAAAATACGGTCAGGTGATCGGCTTTGATCAGAAAGCCCCCGCCCCGCCGCCGCCCGATTGCGTGCGTATCGCCGTTGACATCAGTTCTGACGACAGCCTGAATGAGGGTCTAAAAATGCTGCGGGCGCATCACGGATCGAAAATCGCATCGGTGATCCATTTGGCCGCCTACTATGATTTTTTGGGCGAACCAAACCCGAAATATGAAGAAATCACCGTCAAAGGCACCCAGCGTCTGCTGCGCGGCCTACAGAATGGCTTTGAGGTCGGGCAGTTCATTTTCTCCAGCACCATGTTGGTGCATGCCCCCAATGAACCGGGCGAGGTGCTGACCGAAGAGTCGCCGATTGGACCGACCTGGGCTTATCCAGACTCAAAAGTGCGGACCGAGGCGCTGATCCGTGCCGAACATGGCAATATTCCGGTCGCGATCCTGCGCCTGGCCGGGGTTTATGACGATGTCTGCCACTCACCGCCGCTGGCCAATCAGATCCAGCGGATTTTCGAGCGGCAACTGGCGAGCCACCTCTACTCCGGCGAAACCTCGCACCGTCAATCTTTTCTGCACATGGATGATCTGGTCGATGCGATCGAGATGGTCGTCGAGCGCCGGGCAAACTTGCCTTCCGAGTCGACAGTTCTTCTGGGTGAGGCCGAGGCGCTGAGCTATGACGAACTGCAAAAGGGCTTCATTGAACTGATCCACGGCACAAGCTGGGAAACCTACAGCGTTCCGAGCCTGATCGCCAAAGTCGGGGCATGGGCCGAGGGGCTGTTGCCCGGCCCCGGCCCCTTCATCAAGCCGTGGATGATCGACCGTGCCAATGACGATTACATCCTAGACATTAGCCATGCGCTGAGCCTGCTCGGCTGGGCCCCCAAACGCAGCCTGCGCGCGACGACGCCCAAAATGGTCGCGGCGCTGAAGGCTGATCCCGCAGGATGGTATCGTGAGCACGGGCTGGAACTGCCGTCGTCGATGCCAGCGGTTCACGACTCTGACGACGCGGAAACGCCGGAACTGATCTCAGCGGACGCACATGCCCAGCATGACCATTCAGACGTCGAGGCGCAAGCCAGACCGGTCAAGATGGCCGCCGGCCTGCCCTACAAAGTGGCAGGCACCAAAGAGGCAAGCACAGTTTATACCTGCCCGATGCACGCTGAGATTCGGCAATCCTCGCCCGGCAACTGCCCGCGTTGCGGCATGACGCTGGAGCCCGCAGAATGAAAATGACTGAAGGTGCCCCCGCCAAAGCCGCCGCCGTACAATATACCTGTCCGATGCACCCAGAGGTCGTGCAGGATGCGCCGGGAAACTGCCCGAAATGCGGCATGACACTCGTGCCCAAGAAGACCATGGCGTCTGCGGCGCAGGATCCGACGCCCGGACATGAGGGCATGAAGGGGATGGCCGGCACGTCTGTCGCCGAAGGCTCCGGCGACATGATGGTCGATGCCCACAAGGCAATGCTCTGGCCGCATTACATGAACATCATGCTGGGGTTCTGGCTGGTCGTCAGTCCCTTCACACTGGGATACCTCAGCAAGTTCATTCCCAATGCCAGTGCGCTGCGCGTGATGGCAGAGCGCGGGCTTTCGTCGTTCGAGACGCGCAATCTGTGGATGACCTACAACGATATCGGCACCGGCCTGCTGGTGATCTTGTTCGGCTATCTGGCGGCCAATACGGCGCGACGCTTCCCTTGGGCGCAATGGGCGCTGGCCGTGGTCGGTGGCTGGCTGCTGCTGGCACCGTTGATATTCTGGACGCCGCTCGCCTCCGCCTACGCCAACGACACACTGGTGGGCAGTCTGGTGATCGCGCTGTCGGTGCTGATCCCGATGATGCCGGGGATGAGCATGGCGGGCATGATGGGCGGGCCAGACGTACCGCCCGGCTGGACTTATACACCATCAAGTTGGCTGCAGCGATTTCCGGTGGCTCCGCTCGCGCTGATTGGCTTTTTCATCGCGCGCTATATGGGGGCCTATCAGCTGGGCCATATCGACAGCGCGTGGGATCCGTTCTTCGGGTTGGGGACCCAGACCATCATCACCTCGGATGCCTCCAAGGCCTGGCCGATTGCCGATGGTGGTCTTGGCGCCGTGGTCTACATGCTGGAATTGGTGATGACCTTCATGGGTGGCAAGACCCGGTGGCGCACGATGCCTTGGATGGTACTGGCGCTGGCGGTGCTCATCCTGCCACTTGGCGGGGTCAGCATCTATTTCATCATTATCCAACCCATCTTGATCGGCACCTGGTGCACAATCTGCCTGATCGCGGGTCTGGCGATGGTCATCATGATCCCCTATTCGCTCGATGAATTCGTGGCCATGGGCCAGTTCCTTGTCGACGCCCGCCGCAAGGGCAAGCCGTTCTGGCGCTCATTTTGGACCGGCGATGCGATGGACGGCGGCACGTCTGACCCAGCGACCGGGCTCGGCGCGCCGATGGGCGACATGATCACTCAGGCAGCGAGGGGCGTGACGATGCCTTGGGCGCTGCTGGCAAGCTGTGCGGTGGGCGTGTGTTACATGTTCACGAGGCTTGGCCTCGGCACGTCTGGGCAAATGGCCAACAGCGACCATCTGACCGGCGCCCTCGTCGTGACATTTTCCATCATTGCCTTTGCCGAGGTCGCGCGACCGCTGCGGTTCCTCAACATGGCGTTCGGTCTGTGGCTAATCGCGGCCCCTTGGCTTTTGACCGGCAACGCGACGGCTTTCGCGAACTGGTCCGGCATGGCGGGCGGCGCGCTGCTGATCGCGCTAAGCATCCCGCGCGGACGGATCGCCAATTCCTATGCCGGGTGGGACAGGGTCATCTACTGGCCGTTGTGAGGCACAACCAAACAAGGAGACATGCGGTGGCAACAGGATTCTGGGCGGGCAGCCGACAGCACGTGTTGGCTGCACTGTCGATCTATACCATTGGCGCGGTTCTGGTGGCGGCGGTTCTCGGCGGGCTGTTCGTCTATGCCGGGCTCTTCAATGTCTCAGCCCTCGTCCCCGATCAGGCACCGTTGCAATGGCTCTTTGTGACAACGCGCGAAGCCTCCATCGGCTACCACGCGAAAGGGATCATCGCGCCTGCGCCGACTGGCGCGGCGCAGGTCGATAACGGCTTCCGATTGTTCCAAGGCGAATGCTCGATGTGTCATTCCATCCGCGGGTTCAAGGCTGGCATCATGTCGGTCGGTCTAAATCCACCAGCGCCACCGTTGGCAGATTTGATCGATATGACCGATGCCGAAACGTTTTGGGTGGTCAAGAACGGAATTCGATTTACGGGGATGCCAGGCTGGCAGGCGTCCAACACCGATGCCGAACTCTGGAATATCGTCGCCTTTCTGATGAGTTCAAAAAACATGCAGGAAGCCGACTTTGTCGCGATGGGGGCCCGGCTGGGCCTGCCGGCGATGACAAAATGAAGGATGACGTGGCGGACTTGCAGCGACAAGATGTGACCACATTCAATACGTGCAACTGGCCGTGGTCCGGCTAGGGCGGTCTAACAAGGAAACTGCAATGAAATGGATCGGCAACAACTGGTTCTGGCTTGTCGTCATCGGCGGCATGTTCGGCATGCATTTCTTTGGGCATCGCAGGCATGGTTCCGGTCACCACAATGGCGCGCCACCGTCCGATCACGATATCGGTGCAACTCCCGGAAAAGTGTCGTCCGAGTCCCACAGCCACGGGGCAATGGCAGACGGCACAGAAACCGCCCGGCAGGCAACCCAGCCTCCCGATCAAACGACCGCGACAAAGCACAAGCACGGTTGCTGACGGACGTCATGCAAGGACTATTTATATGAATCTCTGGCCACCCCTCCCGTCACACTCGCTGCCTCGATGACCCAAGTTGCAGGCCCCTCCTGGGTGCCAGTAAGGACTGTTATCGCCTTGATGATCGCCGTTTTTACTGTCTCCATGGGATTTGGCATCATACTGCCCCTGTTGCCGTTTTTGATCGAGCGGTTTCTGGGTACGGGGGCGCAGGCGGTGCAGATGTCGCGCGCGACCGGCCTGTTGACGGCAATATACACGCTGGCATTGTTCGTCTTCGCGCCTCTCTGGGGCCGTCTGTCTGACAGAATCGGAAGGCGGGCTATCTTGCTCGTGGGTCTGGGCGGGTTTGCGCTTACGATGCTGGTGTTTTCCTTCGTGCAACGGCTCTCCGGCCTTTATGTCGAGCGGGTCCTCAGCGGTTTTTTCGCGGCTGCCGTCACTCCTGTGGCTCTTTCGGTAATAGCCGACCTTGCGGTCAGTGATGCGGCCCGCGCGCGCCGGTTGCCGTTTGTCAGCATCGTCGGCATCAGCGGTTATCTGCTGGGCCCAATGCTGGGCGTACTGCTTTCCGGAGTCAGCGGCGCGACCGGATCCATCGCGGTGCCGCCGCGTGCCACTGCGTTGTTGGCATTGATTGCGGCATTTTTCATCGCAATAGCCGTTCCCGGGGGAGCACCGCGCGCTTCCTTAGAAAAGCGCGTCCGCGATCTGGGAGTCGACAGCCGGAGAGTGCGGGATAGTACGCCAAGCCCCTACGTCGTTTTCTAAGGGGCTGCAATCATGCAATTTCATGTGGCGTTCGGTCGCTCCATATGTTGCAAACGAGGGTTTGTGGCACACTGACACGGTTGCTAACGTATGATCCTGCACTCTCCGGTGTCAGACCCCAGAAACGCAGCAGGCAGGCCCCGAAGGATAACAGATGTCCAATGCTTCAAACCCCGCATGTTGTGTTCAGGCTGGCTCAGACCCTGAGCATCTCAACCAGTTCTGCTTTTGCATCACGCTGGACCATCGCGACCTTGCGAAGGCGCTCGACTTGGCCTCGGGCGAGCCCGGCTTGCACGACCGCATCGCGGCCAGCCATCCGCATCTCTTTTCCAACGTGCCGGTGTTCCTTCCCGCCAGGGCGCTGCAGGAAATGACCGACACTGTCGAGGCTATCGAAGAGGTGGCGGCGATCCCGGCTTTCCGCGACACTGTGCTTGGCTGGGTGCCTGAGATCGCCCACCCTGATCATGGGCCGCAGGGCGCGCTGATGGGCTATGATTTCCATCTTGGCGACGATGGACCGAAACTGATCGAAGTGAACACCAATGCCGGGGGCGCCTTTCTGAACGCCCTGCTCGCACGCGCGCAGACCCAGTGCTGCGTCGGGCGGGTGTTGGTCGCGGATGACAGCCTTGTCGCCAGGTTCGAGGCGCAGGTGATCGCGATGTTCCGAAGCGAATGGCAGCGGCAGCGTGGGGCTGCCTCGCTTCGCCGGATCGCAATCGTCGATGATGCCCCCACGGATCAATATCTGTATCCCGAATTCGTACTCGCGCAGCAGATGCTGGCGCGCCACGGCATCGACGCGGTGATCTGCGATCCCCAGGCCCTGACTTTGGGCGATGTCGGACTTAGCTTTGGCGATCTACCGGTTGATCTGGTCTACAATCGGCTGGTGGATTTCACGCTCTCCGAACCACGCCACGCCGCCTTGCGCGACGCCTACCAGACGGGCGCTGTGGTCTTGACGCCCAATCCGCACAATCACGCGTTGCTGGCTCACAAACGCAATCTTGTCCTGCTGTCTGACCCTTCTGCCTTGGCCGCGATTGGCGTGGAGCCCACACTGGCGGACCGCCTGCGCGCCGTCCCACAAACCCGGCTGGTGACTCCCCAGAACGCCGAAGAGTTGTGGCAAACTCGGCGGCAATTGTTCTTCAAACCAGTCTCGGGTCATGGCGGCAAAGCGGTCTATCGCGGCGACAAGCTGACGAAATCGGTCTGGGCCGAAATTGTCAGCTCTGATTACGTGGCACAGGAACTGGTCACGCCCGGTCAGCGGATGATCCAGATCGACGGGGTGCCCACGGCGCGAAAGGTCGATTTGCGGCTTTACACTTACGCCGCCAAACCCCTGCTGGTTGCGGCGCGGATCTACCAGGGGCAGACAACCAATTTCAGAACCCCTGGTGGGGGCTTTGCGCCGGTGCTGATCGTCTGACCACTTCACGGCTAAAAATAGCGGTGCTGACCGACATTCGGGCTCGGCTGCTTCCCCGAGCGCGGGCCCAAATTCGCGGGCCATGTGCCTGATGAACCGTTGACCGGAAAAACAGCTACGATCCGGTTGACTTAGGCGCGGCATCGTTGGGCACCAGCCGTCCCGGCAGGCTGAGACTGGGCCAGACTGCCAGCAGCACCACTGCCGCCGTCAGAACAAAGGCGGCGTTGGCCAGCCATGTCACGTCATACAGCAGGCCACCCGCCGCCGATCCGACCGCCGCACCCAGACTGGCCGCCGAGGTTTGCTTGCCAAGATCAGCGCCGGATTTATGCCCCGCATGACTGGCAATCCAGTAGGTCAGGATCGGCGACAGGATCCCCGCACTGGCCGCCACCGCGCCGACCACTGCCAGCATCGCCCGAAAGTCCGCGGCCAATGGCACCGAAAACAGGCTGACCCCCATCACCGCAAAGGCCGGAGCAATCAGCCAGCGGGTGGAGTCCGGCTTGATCAACGGTGAAAACACCGCCGCCTGCACCACGATCATCACGCCAGAGCACAGGGTGAACATCAGGGCAATCTGCGCCGGCGTCAGGCCCAGTTCCTGCTTGCCGCGCAAAGCCAGCCCGACCTCGAACACCGCAACCCCGGCGGATACCACAAAACCCAACGCCAGAAGCCGCCGCACCAGCCCCGGCTCCGTGACAAGAGCCGCCTCACCACCAGCGCGGGGCATCGATCCGGATGCGGGCAAGGTGACCGCCACCGCCAGTGCTGCGATCAGTGCAAGGCCACCAGTCGCCACGAGCGGCACCGTCAAGGCTCCCGCAGCACCGCCGATTCCGCCGAAGCTGCGCGTCATCGCAACCCCCAGCGTCGGCCCCAGCAGAAATCCCGTGATCCCGGCCACACTGACAAAGGCCAACCTGCGCCCCAGCGCCGCCTTGGCCGCCGTGAAATCAGTTACAGCCGCCAAGGCAACCGGCGTCACCGCCGCCGCAAACACCCCGCTGAGTGCGCGTTCGATATAAATCGCCGTCAGCGTTTCGAAAAATGCGAAGGCGATCATTGTGGCACCAAAGCCCACCAGCCCGATCAGTAGCACCGGCCGTCGCCCCCAATTATCTGACAGCCGTCCCCACACGGGCGCGAACACAAACAGTGCGGCCATATAAAGTGCTGTCAAAAGACCAGTGGCGCGCGAAACCTGAACAGGCGTACTGGCGTCGCCCAGAAAGCTTTCAATCAGGGCGGGCAATTGCGGCAGCAAGATCCCGAACCCCAGCGAAATGGTAAGCACCGCCAGCATCGCCACGGGCAGCAAAAGCAGCGGCGGCGCGCCTTCTGACGCTACGGCGAAACCAAGTCTTTGGTCGGTCATGCTGTGGCACCCTTGCTTCAAAGATCGATTCAGGATGGGTGCCATGCGGCTTGGCAAACTTTCGTGGCCAATCGTGGCACCCTAGCAGCGGCAGCGGCTTTAGAAGTCAGATGGCAGCGATTGCCTCGGCCAGCAAATCGCGCACCTGACCGGCCACTGCATGCAGCTCCGGGTTGTTGATCGCGGCCATCGAAGCGACCGGGTCGATAGCGCTGACCTCGACGCCGCCGTCGACCGCCCGCAGGATCACGTTGCAGGGCAGCATCGCGCCCACCCGCGGCTCCAGCGCGATCGCCTG
>JBDSXE010000100.1:0-6923 GCA_039926325.1 Paracoccaceae bacterium
CGTCGGAATTGCCATCGGCACCGTCCTCTTGCCCGACCTGTCGCGACGTCTGCGCGCGGGTGATGCCGAAGGCGGCCGCGCCTCGCTGAACCGTGGTGCGGAATTTGCCCTCGCCATGACGCTGCCCGCCGCCGTGGCGCTTGTCGTCATTGCCGAACCGCTATGCTCTGTCTTGTACCAACGTGGAGCTTTCACACTTGCCGATACCCACGCTACCGCCATCGCTCTTGCCATCTATGGCGCTGGCCTGCCTGCGTTCGTGCTGCATAAGGTTCTGCAGCCGCTATTTTACGCCCGTGAGGACAGCCGCAGTCCCTTCATCTATGCCATAGCCTCGATGATCACCAACGCCGTCATGGCGGTCGGCCTGATGCCGTGGCTTGGCTTTGCCGCCGCCGCTTGGGCCACCACGCTGTCCGGCTGGGTGATGGTCTGGCAGCTATGGCGCGGCTCGCGCAAGATGGGGCCCGAAGCCGGTTTCGACGCCCGTTTCCGGGAAAGGATGCCCCGCATCGCGCTTGCTTCCGCCATCATGGGTGCCGTTCTGTGGCTTGGCGCACAGGCGCTTGACCCGATGCTGCACGTCCACCTGTTGCGCTATGTTGCCCTGTTGATCCTCGTTGCCCTTGGCATCGTCAGCTATTTCGGCACTGGCGCGCTGATCGGCGCATTCCGCATCAGCGATTTCACCAGCCTGCGCCGCAAGTCCTAACGCAACGCGCGGATCTTGCCCAACACCCGCACCCACCCGCCGGGACTGACAACGAACGACATCAGAAACCCGGTCGCAAACCCCGCCAAATCGGCGACCCAAGTCCAGTTCACGCCCGCCTCGCTGCCATAAATCGCCAGCGTCCCCACCGCGAACACCATCTGGAACCCCAGCAGAAATCCGATCAACTGAAACGCCCGCAACTGGTTGCCGCCACTTGCCGCCTGCCGCACCCACAGCACGAACGTATAGGCGCCGATCATGCCATATATTGGCGGATAGCCCCCGATCAGGGCAGTTTGCGTCATTGGTAGCGCCGCATAGGCCAGTGCCCCCATCACCGAAGCCAGCAGAAAAATCGCCAGCAACGCCCACCAAGAAAACACCTCGCCCACGAACTTCCCCAGCGCCAGAAAGATCACCACGACGAATGTCGCCTGGGTGGCATCGGTATGAACCAGCGGATAGCTGATCAACCGCCGCAGCCCATCAAGCGGGTATTGATGCAGACTGATCATCTGGCGCAGATAGTCGGGCGCAAAGGCAAAGGCTTGCAACGCTTGCACCCTCCAGCCAATCGCGTCTGGCCCGCCCACCATGCCGCTGCCCCCGGCGTTCAGCACCACCTCCATCGCTATCATCGGCAGGGCAAGCAGCCAAACAATCGGCGGCAGCGGGTTCAGCGGCGGGGCGTTGTGGTCGGTCATAGCGTCCTCCAAGAGCGTGATGCGAAAAAGTGGGAACCGGTTTTCCGCGCCAATCACGCGACCACTCAAAAGCGGGGAGGATTGATTGACGGCCCCCGACGCCAGCGATAATGGCAACCAGCAGCAATTTCCAGATGGAGCCTTCCCATGTCCGAGCCGGTCCAAACGCCTCAGACCTTTCCGACGCGCATCTTCTCGGGCATCCAGCCGTCCGGTGGATTGACCCTTGGCAATTACCTTGGCGCGCTCAAGCGTTTCGTTGAAAAGCAGGATGAGGGCATCCAGACGATCTACTGCCTTGTTGACATGCATGCCATCACCGTCTGGCAAGACCCCGATAAGCTGCGCCAACAAACCCGCGAGGCTGCAGCAGGTTTCATCGCAGCAGGCATCGACCCCAAACGGTCCATCCTGTTTAACCAGTCGCAGGTGACGGCGCACGTCGAATTGGCGTGGATCTTCAACTGCATAGCGCGCATGGGCTGGATGAGCCGGATGACGCAGTTCAAGGACAAGGCGGGCAAGAACAGCGAAAACGTCTCGCTTGGCCTGTTCGCTTACCCCTCCCTGATGGCCGCCGACATCATGGCCTACAAGGCGACCCATGTGCCGGTGGGGGAGGATCAGAAGCAGCATCTTGAACTCTGCCGCGACATCGCGATCAAGTTCAACAACGACTACAAGGTTGATTACTTCCCGATCGTGGAACCCGTGATCGAGGGTGCGGCCACCCGTGTGATGAGTTTGCGGGACGGGACGAAGAAGATGTCGAAATCCGATCCGTCGGATCAAAGTCGCATCAACCTGACCGACGACGCCGACATGATCGCCGCGAAGATCAGGAAGGCCAAGACGGATGCCGGGGCCTTGCCGGATACTTTGGAGGGTCTGAAGGATCGGCCGGAGGCGCGCAATCTGGTGAATATCTACGCGGCGCTTGCCAACCTGACCCCCGCGCAGGTGGTTACCGAATATGCCGGTGCCCAGTTCGGCACCTTCAAACCCGCTCTGGCTGACCTTGCCGTCACCAAGCTGTCACCGATTACTGGCGAGATGACCCGCCTCATGAAAGACCCCGCCGAAATCGACCGCATCCTTGGCGCAGGCGCCGATCAAGCCGACGCGATTGCCCGACCGATTGTCGATAAAGTCTATGACATCGTGGGAATGATCCGCTCGCGGCATATCTAGCAGCCGCTCATCGCTCCCCGCCGGGCACTCCTCGCTACCCCATGCGAAGCGCACTTGGCACAGCGTTAACCTTTGCGCCCAAATATTGGAGAGATACCAAGCAGCCACACGTTAAAATGTGGTTAATGTAAAACGATAACCAATTGTAATCAATATACTAAATAAAATGTCCATATCTGGACGCTCACCAATTTCCTCCTCGACCGTCACGGAATCGATTCATTTCCTCAGCATACTTCCCCCACCGGAAGCCCGCGCCTGTCCCCGCAGCTGGGCAATCCATACCGGTCTAGCGCCCCTGAACCGTCCCCCGGTTGAGGGGCGCCCTTTTTTTCCCGATCGCGCAAGTCCTGTGCAGACGTGCGGATAGCGATATGATCAGCAAACGCCTATCTACCCCTCAACTGAAACGGCATTCCGCAGGAGGCCAATATGCCCGGCATTCATCCCGAAACCCGTGTGGGTCACGTTCACCTCAAAGTCGCCGACCTTGACCGCGCCATCGCGTTTTATTCCGGCATCCTCGGCTTCGACGTCACCCAACGCTACGGCGACCAGGCTGCGTTCCTTTCGGCAGGCGGCTATCACCACCACATCGGCCTGAACACCTGGGACAGCAAAGGCGGCAACCCACCGCCGCCCGGCCACACCGGCCTATATCACTCGGCGTTTCTGTTCGCGGACCGCAAAGCGCTGGCTCAGGTTTTCAAACGCCTCGTCGACGCGAACTACCCGCTGGACGGCTCTGCTGACCACGGCGTGTCAGAGGCGCTGTATTTCACTGACCCCGACGGCAACGGCGTGGAGCTTTACCGTGACCGCGACGAAAAAGACTGGCCGCGCGGCGCGGACGGCGTGCTGGCGATGTCGAACAAACGGCTCGACCTGCGCGCCCTTCTGGCCGAAGCGGACTGATCCGACGGCGGAACCTCGCCGCACGATGCTGACCGGGACTTTCGCCCCGGGCCGGGACTTGTATAACCCACCCGGTCAATCGGAGAGAACAGCATGGCTTTCGGAACATCCATCCGCACCTATTGGGAAGGTCGCTGGCATGACGGCGATCTGCCTGTGATGAAGGCTGCGGACCACGGCATATGGCAAGGCACGTCAGTGTTCGACGGTGCGCGCTATTTCGACGGAATGTGCCCCGATCTGGACAAACATTGCGCCCGCGTGAATCGCAGCGCCGAAGCTCTGATGATAACCCCCACTCGTGCGCCCGAAGACATGCACGCCATCATCCGCGAGGGGTTGCAAGCCTTCGGTCCGGGTCAGGCGGTCTATATCCGGCCGATGTACTGGGCGCTGCACGGTTCCGAACTGGGGATCGTTCCGCTTGCGGGTGCGACGGGCTTTGCGATTTGTCTGGAAGAGGTCGCGATGCCGGACGCCAGGTTTGCGACCACTGTCACCCGAACAAGGTTCCGCCGCCCCGTGTTGGAGGATTCGGTTTGCAATGCCAAGGCAGGCTGTCTTTACCCAAACAATGCGCGGATGCTGATGGAGGCGCAGGGCAAGGGGTTTGGCAACGCGCTGGTCGCTGACGCGTTGGGCAACCTTGCGGAGAGCGCGACTGCGAATGTGTTTCTGGTCAAGGATGGCGCGGTGTTCACGCCGGTTCCGAACGGGACGTTCCTGGCGGGGATCACGCGGGCGCGCCATATTTCCAACCTGAGGGCCGAGGGGGTGGAGGTGCACGAGACTGTGCTGACCTTCGAGGATGCACACGCAGCGGATGAAGTCTTTCTGTCCGGCAACTTTGCGAAGGTCACCTCGGTTAAGCAATTTGACGACACCGTTTACAAGACCCGCGCGATGACGGACCGGGTACGCCGCCTTTATCTGGACTGGGCTGCCGGGCAGGTTTAGGACGGGGGCGAAGGAGTTCGTCCATGCGGAAGTTTCTGGTCGTGCTTGATGATACCCGAGAGTGCCTGAATGCGATGCGATTTGCGGCGTTGAGGGCGGCACATACGGGTGGGGGGGTGCAGATATTGTCGGTGATCCCGCCCGAAGAATTCCAGCACTGGATGGGGGTGGCTGATCTGATGCGGGCGGAAGCGCGGGAACGGATCGAGGCGCATTTCGAGGTGTTCGCTAAATGGATGCGGGACAAGCAAGGGGTCAACCCGGAACTGGTGATCCGTGAGGGTGATCCGGTCGGGGAAATCCTTGCTCAAGTTCGGGAGGACGCGGATATCGGGATTTTGGTTCTGGGGGCCAGCCATGAGAAATCGGGTCCGGGGCCGCTGGTGACGCTGCTGACGAGGAGTGCGGGGACTTTGCCAATTCCGATCACGATCGTCCCGGGGGATATGAGTAAGGAACGGCTGGAGAGCATTACGTGAGGGTGGCGATTTCACGCGTGGAATGTTGAGTAAGTTTTTGATTTTACATAGTTTTATGTACGATATAAACTGCTCGTTAAAGTAATTGAGAGTCTATCGACCAAGGTTCGGCTAATGTTTTACCGCGATCCCCAATGCCGCAAACATAACGAGTGTGGTGACGATCAGGGCCAGCGCCGGAAGTATTTTGTTTGCTTCGGGTTTTTGAAGCAACCGCAGCATCCAGGGGAAGAGCACCAACCCGGCGACGACGGCCAGAGTTACTGCCGCTGATGTCTTGCCATCACCCACGAATGTACCCATTGTACCGAGGGCCAATACCGACAAAAGAAGTCCGGCCCAGCCATGACCGAGCATCGTACTGTGATTGGGATCAGGGTAGATCACGTAGCTGTCAAACTTCGGACCGACTGTTCGGAAGTTTTCGGCGATCGGGACCAGCGCGCTGCTGCAGAAACGGCATTTCAAGGCGTCTGCATAGATTTCCTCACGACAAAACGGGCAACGCCGTTTATCGCCAGCAGCATCGGTGGAAACCAAAGCGACCTGCGCCGGGCCCCTTTGGTGAATTGCAGGTTCGTCGGTCATGCTGCCAGCATCGGCAGGGCCATGCCCAAACGGGAAGCAATGACTTTCGGATCGGCCGAAGTATGCTGAACTTTGAAGCCATCACCGATCAGATGGCGAATGTACATCTTATTGTAGATGAACGGAAATACGAGTGCCGAGAGGCCAAATGTCACAACATAACAGAGCAGTTGAATGAAGAAGCCTGACCAGTGACCCCGGAAGAGTGACGGCCACGCGCCGAAAAATAGCGTGGTCCAAGAAAAACCGACAGGGGCCGACTTTATCTTGCCGTTGAAGGGATTGGTGAATTCGATAATTGCGGACGCCATTTCATTCCTCTTTCCATTGAAACCCGACTTCATCTGTTCTGAGTTGATTACGCAAGATGTTATTTGTGATCACGGTTGATTTGCGAAACGGTTTCGATTTTTTTACGTCTAAATTGAATTCAGTCGCCGAGAAAAGAGATTCATAAAAGTTAATGCGATTTAAAATCTCGACCGATGGCCTGCAACCGCACTCCGCTGTTGCTTTCTCGCCGCTGTAACAAAGTGCCGTCGATGGCGACGCCGCACCGTTCTTTAGAATCATTCCAATCCTTGACTTCCCTTGACCGCAGGCGCATATCCGAGGGGAATTGTCGGAGATAGTCCATGTTCATCCAGACCGAATCCACGCCTAACCCTGCCACGCTGAAATTCCTGCCCGGCGAGGCTGTACTTGACCTTGGCACAGCGGATTTCCCGAGCGCGGAAACTGCGGGGAAATCGCCTTTGGCGACCCGGATTTTCGCCGTCAGTGGCGTGACCGGCGTGTTTCTGGGCATGGATTTCGTGACTGTCACCAAGGCGGATGCAGTCGATTGGCAGCATATCAAGCCCGCAATCCTTGGCGCGATCATGGAGCATTACCAGTCTGGCGCCGCCGTGATGGAGGGTGACGCGCAGGTTGCTCATCAGTCTCATGATGGACCTGACGGTGATATTGTTAAGCAAATCAAGGAATTGCTGGACACCCGCGTGCGGCCTGCCGTGGCACAGGATGGCGGGGATATCACGTTTCACGGTTTTGACCGGGGCGTCGTGTATCTGAACATGAAGGGTGCTTGCGCTGGCTGTCCCTCGTCCACACTGACCCTGAAAATGGGGATCGAAAACCTGCTGCGGCATTATATCCCCGAGGTGATCGAGGTTCGTCCTGTTGCCGCCTGAGACTTGGGTTCTGGCATTCGACACATCGGCGGCGCATTGCGCCGCCGCTTTGCTATCGGCCGACCGGGTTGTCGTTTTACGCCACGAAGAGATGGCGAAAGGACAAGCTGAACGGTTGATGCCGATGCTGCAAGAAATGCTGGCAGAGGCAGGAATTGGCTGGCGCGATCTGGGGTGTCTG
>JBDSXE010000101.1:0-3410 GCA_039926325.1 Paracoccaceae bacterium
CGACCTGATGCCGATCACCGGCACCCGGCTCATCCGCGAATACCAAGGCACCGAACAGGTCGTGACCGTTTTGCAAGGCGGATTTGAATGGCAGGGCCGCCCCTATCAATCGCTTTCCGCAATCGCCCGCGCCATTACCGGCACGCGGTGGAATGGCTGGACGTTCTTTGGTCTCAAACACACCCGGAGGGTTGCATGAACGCGCCCGTCAAACCCGACGATCTTTTGCGTAAACTGCGCTGCGCCATCTACACCCGGAAATCTTCCGAAGAAGGGCTCGATCGCGACTTCAACAGCCTGCACGCGCAGCGCGAAGCTTGCGAGGCCTACATCGTCAGCCAGCGTTCCGAAGGGTGGGTGCTGGTGCGTGAACAGTACGATGACGGCGGTGTCTCTGGTGGCACGCTGGAGCGACCGGGGCTGAAACAGCTGATGGCCGACATCGAGGATGGGTTGGTTGATGTGGTGGTGGTTTACAAGATTGACCGGCTGTCGCGTTCGCTGATGGACTTTTCCAAGCTGGTCGAAGTGTTTGACCGTAACGGTGTCACGTTCGTTTCGGTGACCCAGTCGTTCAACACCACGACATCCATGGGCCGGCTTACCCTGAACATTCTGCTTAGCTTTGCGCAGTTCGAACGCGAGGTGACCGCCGAGCGCATTCGCGACAAGGTCCGTGCCAGTCGGATGAAGGGCATGTGGATGGGCGGCTGCCCCCCGATGGGGTACGAGGTGAAAGACCACAAACTGGTGGTGAATACCGCTGAAGCGGCCACGGTGCGGATGATCTTCGCACAGTTTGCCGAGATCGGATCGGGGACAGCCATCGTGCAAAACCTGCGTAAGACCGGCGTCAACACGCGCAAGGGCGCGCCGCTTAGCAAATGCCATCTGTACCGTCTGCTCAACAATCGGGTTTATCTCGGCGAGGCCGTGCACAAGGGCACCAGCTATCCCGGAGAGCACCTTGCAATCATTGATCAACATTTATGGGACAAGGTGCACGCCATATTGACTGTCAGTCCGCGTAAACGCGCCAGCAATACCCGCGCTGAAACACCCGCTTTGCTGAAGGGTCTTTTGTTCGGACCGGATGGCGCTGCGTTCTCTCCGACACACACCAGCAAGGGAGCGCGACGCTACCGCTACTATGTCAGTCAGACTATACTGAACCATGGTGCCGGAACTTGCCCAGTGGCTCGGGTGCCTGCGGCAGAGATCGAAGCCGCCGTGGTGGATCAGTTGCGGGCAGTGTTTCGCCAACCGGAGATCATCGTCGGCACGTGGAAGGCTGCCAAGTGGGGTGACCAGGCGATTGTCGAAGCCGATGCGCGCGCAGCACTGCTGCAGCTGGACCCGCTTTGGGATGAACTCTTCCCCGCCGAACAGGCGCGCATTGTCCAGTTGTTGGTCGAGAGGGTTGATCTTGGGGTGGCAGGTATAAACGTCCGTCTGCGCGTCGATGGGCTTGTCGGACTTGTGCATGAGATGGCAACCGCCTCGGGAGTCGCGCCATGACTGAGGTGTCGGCAGAAACTGTGACACTCCACGTTCCCATGGCGCTACGTAAACATGGCAGACGACGCACAATCGTTCTGCCAGAAGGCGCGCCTGCGCAGCGCTTGCAGATCGACAACACCATGATCAAGACGCTGGCCCGCGCTTTCCGTTGGCGTCGGATCCTGGAAGTCGGCACCTTTGCGACCATTGCCGAGCTCGCCGCCGCCGAGAAGATCGACCCCTCGTATCTCAGCAGGGTTCTGCGGCTGAACAATCTCGCGCCAGACATCGTAGAAGCGATCGTCGAGGGGCGGCCAATTGGCGGAGCAACGCTGGCAATGTTTCTGGATGCGATTCCTGCGGAATGGGAGCGGCAGCGGCAGCTATTTGTATAGGAGGTTTAAGGTTTCAACTATCTAAGTCAGCTCGTGTCGGGAAAGCTTTGCGGAACAGCCCCCAACCGCTAGCACAAAACAAGAATTCAGACCGGCCACAATGCACGCTGGCTCTTGCAGCCTTCGTAACGCGGTCGCAGGCGGCATTGCAAAAAGCTCTCGAGTAGAGTCAGAACCAGGACGCCGAGTTTTAGGGGGGGGCAAAATGTTGACCCGATCCACGTTTGCTCGGATCCAGTTTCCGATCTCGGCTATTTCTACCTCGCGCAGGCCGATCCGCGCGGCGTCGGCATCATGGATGCTGCGAGCGTGCTCAGTGCTCTACCCGGATTGTAGTGCTGGGTCGTGTACCGCGCTTGGCTCTTAGATCCGAACTTGCCGACCTTCAGGACGTCGCCCGCGTGGGTGAAAACGTAGACGGCCAACTGGCCAAGTGGCAGCCGCGTGGACGCCGCAGTTGGCGCAGGCAGCAACTCAATGCGGATGTCATTCAGATCCCGCGTGACGCCCGCCAACCGCGCGATGCGGGCGAAATCAGCCAGGGTCTGGGCAGGAAGCCATGTCATATTGCGGGCCAACTCCTGCTGACTCGCCTTGACCATAGCCTACCCAGTAACGCCACAGTCGCATCCTGAACAGATCGCGTTGGCCCGGCACGGCTGTGCACCAGGACAAGCTCGAATTTCGATTACAGAACCGTCCGCCACCCTAACGAGACTGACAAACAACAAAATTTTCTAAAAAAATACATATTTGAAAGCAATGGCTTACGGCTGAGGACCAAATTACCGTAGTCCACAGTTTCGGAGAGAATTGGCGCTAAGAGAGGCTTTTTGCTGTTTGGGCGATTGCAACTGGTCCAGAGGCAAAACTGCATAACCCTCAAGAACAACAAGAATTTCTTGCTTCGATCGGCCCTGTAGATCTGTTGTAGGATTAAAAGTGGTGGACCCAGAGCGATTCGAACGCCCGACCCTCAGATTCGTAGTCTGATGCTCTATCCAGCTGAGCTATGGATCCACTCTAAGGGGCGATTTAGTCGTATGGGCGCGGCATTGCAAGGGCCAAAAGGCTCAGGTCGCTTCGGCGGGGACGTTCTGTTTCGGCAGGTGGATCATGAACTCGGTGCCGTCCGCATCCGACCGGGCAAGGATCAGGCTGCCGCCGTGGCCGCGGATCAGTTCGGCTGCGATAGCCAGCCCCAGACCAGTGCCGCCCTTCCTGACCGATCCCTGAAATGCCGCGAACAGATGTTCACGCGCTTTGGGGGGCAGACCGGGGCCGCTGTCACCAATCCGCAGCCACCATTCGCTGTCACTTTCACCGCCGGAAAGCTCGATCGTCCCGTCCGCGCCCACCGCTTCGATTGCTTGCCGTGCGTTGCGGACCAGATTGGTCAGGACACGGTGCAGCTGCTCGGCATCGGCGCGGATGACCAGACCCGGCGGCACGTCGATCAGGCAGACGACCGGGCCGCTGGGGGAAAGTCCTTCGCCGTCCACCATATCCTCGACC
>JBDSXE010000102.1:0-7956 GCA_039926325.1 Paracoccaceae bacterium
CTTGCCGGTGCCATGACCGAACAGCTGGCAGGGTTGTTCGAAATCGACCCCAAAAAACGGGAACGCGCACTTGGCAAACGGCGCGTGGCCTGATGGCGCGCCGCCATCGGAACCGATGAATAACGGAATTGGAATCTGCTGATGTTTCAGACCTTTGACTCTACCTCATCGCCCGCTCAGGGTCCGGCTCGTTTGCGGGCGTTGCGGGGCGAACTTGAAAAGGCTGGACTGGCGGGTTTCATCGTACCACGTGCCGATGCCCATCAAGGCGAGTATGTTGCGGCGCGGGATGAGCGTTTGCAATGGCTGACGGGTTTCACAGGCTCGGCGGGCTTTTGCATCGTGCTTCCCGACAAAGCTGGCGTATTCATCGACGGGCGGTATCGCACCCAAGTCAAAGGTCAGGTTGATCAACGCGTTTTCACCCCGGTCCCGTGGCCCGATGTGCTGCCGGGACCGTGGATTGTGGACAACCTGAAACAGGGAGTGATTGGCTATGATTCCTGGCTGCATACGCCCGATGAGATCGCCAAGATTGCGGTGGCACTTGAAGGTCACCCCGTAACCCTTGCGTCAGCAACGAATTTCGTTGATGTAATCTGGCCGGATCAACCTGCCGCCCCGGTCGGCCGCGCCTTCATTCACCCAATTGAACTGGCTGGCGAAAGCTCCAGCGACAAGCGCAATCGTCTGGCAGAAGTTCTGGTCAATGCCGGACAAAAAACCGCCGTTCTGACCCTGCCCGATTCGATTTGCTGGCTTTTGAACATTCGCGGCTCCGATGTTCCGCGCAATCCGATCCTGCATGGGTTCGCCTTGCTGCACGACACCGGTCGCGTGACCTTGTTTGCCGATCCGGCCAAGTTCGACGCCGAGGTCAAACAGCATCTTGGCACCAAGGTCGATCTTCAGCCGACCGACGGCTTTTTGCCATCTCTGTGTGCCCTACAAGGGGTGGTGCGGGTGGACCGGACTACCGCGCCGATCGCGGTGTCGAC
Source organism: Paracoccaceae bacterium (assembly GCA_039926325.1). Taxonomy (GTDB): domain Bacteria; phylum Pseudomonadota; class Alphaproteobacteria; order Rhodobacterales; family Rhodobacteraceae; genus Stagnihabitans. Next base: position 999 of record JBDSXE010000102.1, read on the forward strand.
CGCACTGGCCGAGGCTGGCATTGCCGTCGCTTGGGGTGACGACCCGTGCCGTTTGCCCAAAGCTCGCAAGAACGAACACGAGATCGAAGGGATGCGCGCCGCTCATCTGCGCGATGCCGGTGCGGTGGTAGAGTTTCTGGCCCGGCTGGACGTGCACACCCAAGCCGCAGGCGGCAACCTGACCGAGATTGACGTCGTCAACTCGCTAGAGGGGTTTCGCCGTGCCACCAACATGTTGCACGATATCTCGTTTGACACGATCTGCGGCTCTGGCCCCAACGGTGCAATCATGCACTACCGCGTCACCGACACGTCGAACCGGGTGATTGGTTCTAACGAACTTTTACTTGTTGATTCCGGCGCCCAATACCGCGACGGCACGACGGACATCACGCGCACCGTAGCTGTGGGTGATCCGGGGCTGGCGGCGCGCGAGGCGTTCACCCGTGTGCTGCAGGGCATGATTGCGATCAGTCGGGTTCGCTGGCCCAAAGGTTTGGCAGGGCGCGATCTGGACGGGTTTGCACGCTATCACCTTTGGCTTGCCGGGCAGGACTTCAACCACGGTACCGGTCATGGCGTTGGGGCGTTTTTGTCGGTGCACGAGGGTCCGCAGCGGCTGTCGCGCATCTCAGAAGTGCCGCTAGAGGTCGGGATGATCCTGTCGAACGAGCCGGGCTATTACCTTGAGGGAAAGTACGGCATCCGGCTGGAAAACCTGATCGTCGTGCGGATTGCGCCGATGTTGCCCGGCGGTGATGACCGCGAGCAATTGTCGTTCGAAACCCTGACATTGGCACCGTTTGATCGCCGCCTGATCCTGGTTGACGCACTTTCACCGGGGGAGCGGACCTGGCTGAACGCATATCACGCAAAAGTTTCGGAAATGGTCGGCCCGCGTGTGTCAGACTTTGCGAAGGCGTGGCTTGTCCAGGCCTGCGCCGCGCTTTGAGAAGCCCGCACCTTTTGAGGAGACCGTCTTGGCCGAACCGATCATCATAACCCCTGCCCCCGGTCGCTATCGCGTACGGGTCGGCGATTTCGCAATTGGTGAGACTGATAAGGCGCTTGTGCTGGATGAGGCAGGGCATGATCCGGTGATCTATGTGCCGCGCGCTGACATGAACATGGCCGTGCTGGAGCCTGCCATGCGGCACACCACTTGTCCGTGGAAGGGCGAGGCCAGCTATTTTTCGGTGCTGGCCCCTTCTGGTCGGCTGAACAATGCGGTTTGGACTTACGACGCACCCATTCCGGGACGCAGCGAAATTGCCGGCCATCTGGCGTTTTATCCTTCAGTGACGGTCGAACCAGTCTAACCCTCTGCCGCGATCTTGCGGATGCGTTCGACCATCGCTCTCAGCCCGTTCGACCGTTGGGCCGACAGATGGTCGTTAAGCCCCAGACGCGATAGTTCAGCAGGGGCATCGACGGCCAGAACCTGCGGCAATGTCAGTCCGGCATAAAGCGCGTGCAGAATGGCGATCAGCCCGCGGACGATCATCGCGTCGCTTTCACCCTGAAAACTGAAAACACCACCTGCGATCTGCGGGCGCAGCCAGACTTGACTGGCGCAACCCAGCACTTTCAGCGCAGGGGTTTTGAAGGCGTCATCCAGCGGCGGCATCGCTTTGCCAAGTTCAATGACATGGCGATAGCGATCTTCCCAATCGTCCAGAAAATCGAACGTGTCGGCGATGTCTTCGAATGCAGGGCTGGCCATTTGAAACTCCTTGGCGCGTGATAGGGAAAAGTGGACTTCGGTTTTCCGCATTGATCACGCGACCACACTGAAACTGGATCAGGATGATGTTTCTTGCAGACATTATCCTGATCATTGGTCAGAGGTAATGCTGCAAGTGATGCGCGTCCAGTGCCGACGAGCCTTTTCAAACCCTGCGCCGTAGGCTACCCAAGGGCATAAATCTGGGGGTTCAACGGATGAAACTGCCGCTTCTTGCCACATTGGTCCTGGTGACCGCCCTCAGCAGTTGTGCGACGATCAAGCAATCGCGGTTCAATCCGATGAACTGGCACCGGCACTCCCGTGCCGTCGGTCCGGTGACGCTGTACACCCCGCCGACCGAGACAAGGGCGCTGGTGTCGCAAGTGCTGACCTTAAAGGTTGAACCGTTCCCCGGCGGCGTCATCGTGCGGGCATCTGGACTGCCGCCGACTCAAGGGTACTGGGATGCGGCACTGGTGGCGCAACCCGTTGATGACAAAGGCCGACTGGTATTCGAATTCCGGATATTCCCGCCGATCACTCCAACAGCACCTGGCACGCCCTATTCCAGACAAGTGACGGTTGCCGTAAGCCTGTCCGACATCCGGCTGAATGGCGTGACCAGCATCGTAGTGCAGGGTGACAGCAACGCGCTTTCGGTGCGGCAATAGATCAGGATATTTAGAGACGACACCCTGATGTCATTTCCCGATGGTCTGTGATCCATCAGGCCGTTTGCAACCGCATCACCCTCTAAAGGCGAACTACCCGTACTTCGTTGCCTTTGGCTGACAGTGCTATTTCGCCGCGGCACAGGCGCAAGGCGTCTTCACCAAATGCCTCTGCCCGCCAACCCTGCAACGTATCCAGATCCCGCTCGCCCGCTGCAATAGCATCCAGATCGGCAGCAGAAGCGATCAGTTTGGCAGCGACGCCTAATGCTTCGGATTTCGCTTTCAACAGCACGCGCAGCAGATCAGCTAGCGCAGGATTGACCTGCAACTGTTCGCGCGACAAGTCAGGTTTTGGCATATCCTCTGGCTTGGTTTCCATGCCAGCTTTAACGGCCGCAAGGATGCCGTCAGCGATTTCGGACTTGCGCCCCTCTCGCATCAGCAGGCGGGACCGGCCCAATTCTTCGATCGTCGTGGGCCGGGTGGAGGCAAGCTCCAGCAGGGCGTCATCCTTCATCACCCGGCTGCGTGGCACGTTCTGGGTCTGCGAATAGCTTTCGCGAAAACGCGCCAGCTCCTTGACCACAGCCAGAAAACGGCCCGACGTGGTGCGGGTCTTGACGCGTAGCCAGGCCTCTTCCGGTGTCGTGGTATAGGTGGCGGGGTCAAGCAGGACTTGCAGTTCCTCCTCCACCCAAGCTGTACGGCCCGTTTTAGCAAGTTGCGCGGCCAGAAATTCGTAAATCACCCGCAAGTGGGTTACGTCGGCCAACGCGTAATCGGCCTGCGCTTGGCTAAGGGGGCGACGTGACCAGTCGGTAAACCGCGAGGTTTTATCCAGATCGGCCTTGGCGATCTTTTTTACCAGCGTCTCGTACCCGGCCTGTTCGCCGAAGCCGCAAACCATCGCGGCGATCTGGGTGTCGAACAACGGTTCGGGAAATACGTGGCCCTCGACAAAAAATATCTCAAGATCCTGGCGGGCAGCGTGAAACACTTTGACCGTCGCCTTGTGACGGAACAGGTCATACAGCGGCTCCATCGACATGCCGACACCTTCGATCGGGTCGATCAGGACTGCATCGCCGTCCTTGCCTGGCAGCGCTGCCTGGATCAGGCACAGCTTCGACCAATAAGTCCGCTCGCGCAGAAACTCGGTATCAAGCGTGACATAGGGCTGGCTTTTGGCGGCGGTGCAGAACGCGGCAAGGTCTTCGGTCGTGGTAATCACGCGCATGGGGCGACTTTCGCTAGGGCTCGCGGGGGCATCCCGCTATTCCGCTATAGGCGGCGCAAGGTGTGAAGGAAACCCCCTATGGCGGTTGGGAGGACGCTAGCGCCCTCCCACTTGCTGTCAGACGTATTCGGCAAGGTCCGCAGCGGCGAAACCCTTAAGCTCGTCGTTGGCCCCACGTTTCAATTTGGCCACCCAAAGCGGATCGGACAACAAAGCGCGGCCTACGGCAATCAGGTCAAACTCTTCGCGGTCCATCCGGCGCAGCAACTGGTCCAGCGCCACCGCGTCAGAGTTCTTGCCGGCAAACGCCGAACTCATGTCGCCGCTCAGGCCGACAGATCCAACGCTGATCGTCGGTGCGCCGGTCAATTTCTTGGCCCATCCCGCAAAGTTCAGCCCGTTCTCGCCGTCAATCGCTGGGAACTCCGCCTCCCAGAACCGGCGCTGCGAACAATGCAGGATGTCCACCCCAGCCTCGACCAGCGGCAGCAGCCAGTCGGTCATCTCATCCGGCGAGGTGGCCAATTTGACATTGTAATCCTGCGGCTTGAACTGGCTGACGCGCATCAGCAGCGGGAAATCAGGGCCAATGGCGGCACGCGTCGCCTTGACGACCTCGACGGCAAAGCGTGAGCGTTCGCGGATGGTGGCCCCGCCCCATTTGTCCGTCCGCAAGTTGGTACCCTGCCAGAAAAACTCGTCGATCAGATAGCCATGTGCGCCGTGCAATTCGACGACGTCGAATCCCAACCGTTTGGCATCAGCGGCGGCATTGGCATAGGCGGCGATGGTGTCTGCAATGTCTTCCTCGGTCATCACATTGCCGCGCGGATCGTTCGGGCCGACAAGGCCAGAGGGGCTTTCCACCGGATCCGGCGGCTCCCATCCGGCGCGGGTCGAACCGGTGTGCCAGATTTGCGGGCCCATCTTGCCACCAGCCTTATGGACCGCCTTGATCACACCCTCCCAGCCCGCCAAGGCCGCGCCGTGAAAGAACGGAATGCCCGCCAAATTGCGCGAGGTCGGACGGTTGATCACGGTGCCTTCGGACAGGATCAGGCCGACACCACCTTCGGCACGGCGGCGGTAATAATCTTCCTGCGGCTTGCCCGGCTGACCTTCGGGCGCGCGGGCGCGGGTCATGGGGGCCATGACGATACGGTTGGGAAGCGTCAGGCCGCGCAGTGTAAAGGGCCGGAACAGGCTGTCGGTGGCAGAAGTCATGCTAATCTCCGTTGCAATTGGACAGTGTAGGTATATCTTGGAAACTTGGTGTCAACCAGGCACTGAACCGAAACCAGGTTACCGGAAGGAAACCGCTTGAAAGACCTGAACGTCGCCGATGTCGTGCCTGAGGGTACGATGTGCCCGAAATTCTCGGCCGACTGCCCGTCGCGCGTGCTGTTTGACGAGATTTCGGACAAATGGTCGATGATGATCCTGGCCGTACTGAACCAGGGGCCGCGGCGCTTCAACGTCATCAAGCGGCAACTCGAAGGCGTTTCGCAGAAATCACTGACCCAGACACTGCGACGGCTGGAACGGAACGGGCTGGTCCTGCGCCATGTTCTGCCAACCTCGCCCGTCGCGGTGGAATACGAGATGAGCGATCTGGGCAAGACCCTGTTGCCACCCTTCCTGTCGCTTTACCGCTGGACCAAAGACCTGTTTCCGCAGGTCGAAACGGCGCGGCTGGCGTTCGACGCTAGGCGGTGATCAGCAGCGGCGTCCGCTCTCCACTGGCAAAGCGCCGCAGGACTGCTGGATACAGACGATGCTCTAGCGTCAGGACGCGAGCGGCAAGGGTGTCGGTCGTATCGCAGGGCAGGATCGGTACACGGGCCTGCCCAAGCACAGGTCCGGCATCCAAGTCTGCTGTGACTTGATGCACGGTGCAACCAGCTTCGGTATCGTGCGCCGCGATGGCGCGGGCGTGGGTGTGCAGGCCGGGGTATTTTGGCAAGAGCGACGGGTGGATGTTCAGCATCCGCCCCTCGAACCGGGCGATGAAGGCTGGGGTCAGGATACGCATGAACCCGGCAAGGCAGATGATGTCGGGGTTGGTCGCCAGGAGCGGTTCCAGCAGCGCGGCCTCAAACCCGGCGCGATCCTTGCCGAAGGGGCGGTGGTCGATGGCAGCGGTCGCTATGCCCAAAGCGGCGGCTTTGACAAGGCCAGTGGCGTGCGGGTCGTTGGAAGCGACCAGCACGGCGCGCGCAGCATGGTCGCCCGTCAAGTCGCGCAGCAGGGCCAGCATGTTCGAACCACCCCCGGAAATGAGGATGGCGACTCGCTTCAACGCAAGTTGCCTTTGTAGATAACGCCCTTGCCGCTGACGATGCGGCCAAGGGTGCAAACGGCCTCACCTTCCGCCCGTAAAAGATCGCTCAGCGCCTCTGCACGGTCGGCAGCGACGACAAGGATCATCCCAATCCCGCAGTTAAAGGTCTTGAGCAGCTCTGGCTCGGACATATTCGCGGTGGTTGCGAGCCAGCGGAAAACTGGCGGCAGGGTCCACGCGCCAAGGTCGATCTCGCACGCCAGACCTTCGGGCAACACACGGGGTGGATTTTCGGTGATCCCCCCGCCGGTGATGTGGGCAAGGCCATGAACGCCGCCCGCGCGAATGGCGGCAAGGGCTTGTTTGACATACAGCCTCGTCGGCGTCAGCAGCGCCACACCAAGCGTGCCGTCGCTGAACGGACAAGGGGCGTCCCAGCCGAGACCAGACAGCTCCACCACTTTTCGGACAAAGGAATAGCCATTGGAATGCACACCGTTCGACCCAAGGCCAAGGATCACGTCGCCTTCGACAACGCCCTTTGGCAGGTCGGTGCCACGCTCCATCGCGCCAACGGCAAAGCCTGCAAGGTCAAAGTCGCCACCGTGGTACATGCCCGGCATTTCGGCCGTCTCGCCCCCGATCAGCGCGCAACCAGACGCCTGACACCCAGCGGCGATGCCGTTGATGATGCGGGTGGCCTGCGCCACTTCCAGTTTGCCGGTGGCGAAATAGTCAAGAAAGAACAGCGGTTCGGCGCCTTGGCAGACCAGATCGTTGACACACATCGCGACCAGATCGACACCGATGCTGTCGACATTTCCAGTATCAATCGCTATCCGCAGCTTGGTCCCAACGCCGTCGGTGGCAGCCACCAACACTGGATCAGTATAACCTGCCGCCTTGAGGTCGAACAGCGCCCCGAACCCGCCCAGACCGCCCATCACGCCGGGACGTGTGGTCGCTTTGGCCGCAGGTTTGATCCGCTCGACAAGCAGATTGCCCGCGTCGATGTCAACGCCCGCATCGGCATAGGTCAG
>JBDSXE010000103.1:0-5231 GCA_039926325.1 Paracoccaceae bacterium
TGACGGCCACGAAGAACGAGAAGATCATCGCAGCCGAGGCATTGGCCGGGATGGGCGACATATAGGGGCCCATAAGGCCTGATACGAACAGCATCGGCAGCAGGGCCGCCACCACGGTCAGGGTCGCCACGATGGTCGGGTTACCAACCTCTGCCACCGCGTCAATCGCGGCGGCTGACCGGCTGCGGCCATCCTTCATGCCCCAATGCCGGGCGATGTTCTCGATCACCACGATGGCGTCATCGACCAGGATGCCGATGGAGAAGATCAGCGCAAACAGGCTGACGCGGTTAAGCGTGTAGCCCATGATCCAGCTTGCAAAAAGCGTCAGCAGGATCGTTACCGGAATGACGATGGCCACCACAATCGCCTCACGCCAGCCGATCGCCAGAAACACCAGAGCGATGATCGAGACGGTCGCAAGACCAAGGTGGAACAGAAGTTCGTTGGCTTTCTCATTGGCCGTCTCGCCATAATTCCGCGTCACGGTAACGGTCACCGAGTTCGGGACAATGCGGCCCTTCAGCGCCTCGACCCGCGACAGCACCTCTGCTGCCACCACCACCGCATTGGCTCCGGCCCGCTTGGCGACAGCCAGCGTCACGGCGGGCGCACGGGTGGTGGACCCGTCAGCGTTGCGTATGATGTTCGCCACGATATGGTCTGAGGTATCAGCCACATAGGCGACCTTCGCCACATCCGCGACATAGACCGGCCGTCCGTCCCGCGTGGTCAACAAAAGATGCGCCACCTCGGACGGGGCGGTCAGGGTCTGGCCTGCCACAAGGTCAATCTCTTGCCCCCCATCGCGCAGCTTGCCGGTGTTAAGCGTGCGGTTGGCCTGCCCCACCTTCTGCGCCAGCTGTTGCAGGGTCACGCCATACAACGCCAAACGGTCCGGGTCGGGCTGGATCTGGATGGCATCCTGTGCGTCACCCACAAGATAGGTCAGACCCACATTATCGGCCTTGGCGACCTCGGTCTGCAAAGCCCGCGCAATCCGCGTCAGGTCATCAGCTGACACATTTTGACCGGGTGCAGAGGAAAGCGTTAGTGACAGGATCGCCACATCGTCAATTCCGCGCCCGATGATCAAGGGTTCGGGGATGCCCAACGGAATCCGGTCCATATTGGCGCGCACCTTGTCATGCACGCGCAGCATCGCCTCATCGGCATTGGTGCCGACGGCAAATCGCGCCGTGACCATCGCGCTGTCATCGCGGGTCGAAGAATAGACGTGTTCGACCCCGTTGATACCTTTGACGATCACCTCCAACGGTTCAGTCACCAGTTTGACGCCGTCTTCCGCCTTCAACCCCTGCGCCTGGACGTGGATATCGACCATCGGCACGGAAATCTGCGGTTCCTCCTCGCGCGGAAGGGACACAGCGGCCAGCATGCCTGCGGCCAATGCCGCCAAGATGAACAGCGGAGTCAGCGCAGACTTGATGAAGGCCTGCGTCAGTCGCCCGGCAAGCCCCAAGGGTTTGCCCACGAAGGGCTCGGCCGGCTTTTCTGAAAGGTCGCTCATTTTGCAGCGCCCGGCAGGACATGATCGCCTGCCTGAAGGCCCGAGAGGATTTCCACCATCTCGACCCCGCCCAAAACCTGATGCTCTCCCGGCACCACGCTGCGCTGCACGGGTCCCGAGACCTCTGCGACGCTGACAAAATCCAAGCCCGCCGTTGACGAGATCGCCGTCACCGGCACCATCAGCGCCTGCCGCTGACCGACCGGCAGCCACACCAGCATCCGCGCATCGACGAAAGTATCCGGCAGGCCCGCCAGTTCGACATCGGCAATCACCCGGCCATTCTGGATCAGCGGATAGATCCGCGACAGGGTGCCGGTCCGGGTGCTGGTGCCGTCGGAAATCTCGATCGCATCACCCTGATGCAGGCTGGGCGCGTGGCGTTCGGGAACCGAAATCCGCAGGAAGGTGCCACCGCCGCCAATCACCGCCACCGCCTCGCCCGGCATCACCACCCCGCCCTTGGCGACCGGCGCATCCAGCACCCGCCCATCGGCCGGGGCCAGAACCGTGCCCTCCTTGACCTGCTGGGTGATCACGTCGGCCTGTGCGTCCAAGGCTGCAATCTGACCCGTGAAAACATCAACCTGCGTGCGCAGCGCGTCGAGCCCTTGGGCCGTGGTGACGCCCTGCTTCAACAGACTTTCGCCACGTGTCAGTTCGGATTGCGCATTGGTCAACTGCGCCGTCAGCGCCCCCCGCTGTGCCGCAAGGGCCGAAATCTGAAACGCCAGCTTCTCATCCTCGATCCGCCCTATCGGTTGCCCGGCCTTGACCAGATCACCTTCGACTACCGTGAGATCAACCAAAGTTCCGCCCAGCCGTGCCCGTGCTGGCATCCGATCCCGCGCTTCGACCTGACCGTAAACCGCCTTCCACTCGGTGATCCGGATGGGTTGCAGGGCGGGCGTCTCGGCTGAGGCGATGCCGCCAAACTGGGGCAACACGGCAACGCAGAGCAACATCAGGGAACGGCGCATGACTCATATCCTCACTTCTTGGATGCATATACATTCTAATATATGAATGTGTCAATGCGTCTTTCCAACGTCGCAATGATCGCAACGGCCATGGTGCTCGCATATCGACCTGCTGCCAGCATGGATGATGAACCCACCTAACCCCAAAATGCGAGGCTATGTGTTGATCCATGTCATTACCGAAGGCCAACGCCTTAATTTATATTCTGTTTCTCAAATATGAGCCCAGTCGAAGGGAGTTTGCCGCGAAACAACGACTCCTTACACTGAGCTTGGCCGCCATTCTCGCCTTACCCTTGGCTGCCTACCCAGGGCCGCTTTCGGATTTTGGGCACGATTTGCGCGACGCATAAGGACAACATCGGACGACGCTTTTCCGAAGCAACGAAGGCAACTTGGATACCACCATCAAGGCCATTAAGTCGCTTTTCGACAAATGGGTCTCGCTTGATGCAACTTGGGGCAGAACCCCGTCAAAGCGCGACAATCTGGATGGTGATCTCCCAATCCACGCAAGACCTCGCAAGCGGCGATCTGGCAAAGGTCCAGTCACGCGAGCGGGTCGGCGTGCCGATGTCGTCGCCTTCCATGACCGCAAAGGCATTCTCGCCTTTTTAGGTCGGATGAATGCCTACCATACGAAGATTGAAGAGATTCTGGCGTCTGATCTTGCCGCGCAGTCGGATGGCGGCCTTGGCATTCCGGCAAATGAAAGCGCGGCTCTGGCCTAATCTGACCGCGGACATTGGCACGCACCCTGCGCCCGAAGCCGCAGACCCGGCCTATGGCCGCGCCGTCGACGCAGTCAAGAACAGCGACGACGACGCTGAAAAAACTGTTCATGCGAAGGATGCGGCGGCGGCAAGGGCGGCCCTGGGCGCGCCGAAAGTGCCATATTTCAAACCGCTCACCAAGTTCGGCTTATGTAAAACCTGTCCGGCAGGGCCACGCGAGACGGGTTTCCTACGCTTGGGGTGTGGCCCTAAACCTGCGGCATCCCCAATTCATCATGCCGCCGCCGTTCAAGTTCCTAGGCATAGCGATTGAGACAGAAGGCCTCGGACACCGACCCGATTACTTGTCTATTCTCGGCAGACCGTACAACTGGAAGCGTCTCTGCCCGCGCCTGCGTGAAGGCTGTAAGGATGCTCCGAATGTCTTGCGTGGGCAGAATGAACCGGGGGGGACCCGCCACAAGGTCGGCAGCAAGCAGGGTTTCTGTCATCTCGGAGAGATCCGGATCATGGATGGCCGCCACGTCAATCATACCCGAATAAAAGTCGCGCTTGTCGACCGCGAAAAGCCATTTCACGCTGCCCAACGGCACCTGAACCCTCAGGTCTGACAACGGCATGTTCAGTGGAACCGTGTGCGCATCTGTGCGCATCAGACTTGCCGCTGTCATATCGGCGGTCCAGCCAATATCGTGTCCTCCGCGCAGCGGCAGTCCGCGCAGGTGAAACCGCCATGTCGAGAACGAATACCCAAACGTCAAACGCACCACGGTTGACGCAACAACGACACCAATGATCACGCCAAGCGTCACCGGAAAGTCACCCGTCGACTCCAGAACCAGCAGAACCATCGTGAACGGCGCACCGATGATAGCCGCCCCGACGGCGCCCATGCCCACAAGCACAAAGGCCGTCCAGTCGGCGAGGAATATCGGATCGTAGATGCCCAACGCCTGAATAAACAAAGCCCCCAGCAGGCAGCCCAGAAACAGAGAACCACTATACAGCCCACCACGGAACCCGGCCCTCAACGAGACCGACGACGCGGCGACCTTGCCTACCAGCAATAGACCAAGTGGCAAAGCGGCCCAGTTCTGCTGCAAATGCCATTCGATAGCCCCGTGACCACTTCCCAGAACCTGTGGCGACACCAGAGCAAACAAGCTGAGGACGGCCCCACCCAAAGTAGGCCGCGCCCGTGTGGAACGTTTGCGCCCCGCAACGCCCATTCGACCCAAGTGGCGCATTTCATCGTCACGATGCCAAGGCCAGCCGCCAAAACGCCGACTGCAGCGAACAAAGGATAGTAGCCGTTTGGAATAAAGAATGGACCCGCAATCTGAAACAGCAGCAGGCCAGAGCCGAACAGTCGCACCACCAACACCCCCGCCAGTGAAGCTGCCGTGACCGGCGCCAGCAACCGGGCTGAATAGCTGCCATGGATCAGCTCAAAGCCATAGAAAGTTCCGGCCAGCGGTGCATTGAACGCTGCAGCAATCGCTGCGGCAGCACCTGCCGTCACCATGATCCTCTGGTCCTCACGCCGAAGCCGGAAATATTGGCCGATTTTTGAAAAGACACCGGCGCCGACCTGGCTGTAAGCCGCCTCCATCCCGACCGAGGCCCCTGCAGCGTTCGAAACCAACGTAAGCCCGGCCAACCGCATGCTGTCCCGCTGAGACAACTTCCCGCCGTAAAGGGCGTTTGCCTCAATCGGGTCGATCAATTCGGTTGGCCGCCAGGGGTTCAGCCCCAAAGTGATGAGACCGAGAAGAAGCCCGCCGAACGTGAGTACCAAAGCCAGCCTCAGCCAGCCGATATGACTTTGCGCACTAAGATTTGCCCCCGCCTCCAGCCCGAAATCGACCTGATGCAGGGAACCCACGGCGATCCACAGACCCAAGGTGACCAAACCAACCAGACCTCCCAGCAGTGCCGCGATGAGGATAAGACCCCATTCTGAGTTGCGAACATCGGGCCATGGAC
>JBDSXE010000104.1:0-2643 GCA_039926325.1 Paracoccaceae bacterium
CGCACTACTGAACGGCACCGCCACGCTCGCCGGAGTTCCGCTTAGCCCCGAGGCCGTTGCGCGCTATGCCGGTAAGCCCGTGCTGGCGGGCATCCGGCCAGAGCTGTTTTCTGTGGCCACAGGCACCGCCGATCTGGATGTAGAGATTGACGTGGTCGAACCGACCGGCCCGGATACCCTCGCCGTTTTCGTTCTGGGCGGGGTGGAGACTGTGGCGCGGCTGGCCCCGAAATCGGTGCGCGCAAAGCAGCGGGCCAGGCTGGCAGTAAAAACCGACATGGTCGTGCTGTTTGACCCGCAAACCGAACAGCGCATTGACTGAGGGCACGCCATGACACTGACCGCAGATATCGTGATCGTAGGCTCTGGCATTGGCGGGGCAACGCTAGCTCATGCTTTGGCGGACAGTGGAGCCAATATCCTCATCCTGGAACGTGGCGCCCATCTGCGCGACACGCCCGAAGCCCGGGACGATGTGGCGATCTTTCAGGACGGGTACTACCAGTCGGGCGAAGAATGGGTTGGCACAGATGGGCAAAGGTTCCAACCCGGCAACTACTATTTTGTCGGGGGAAACTCCAAGTTTTATGGTGCGGTTCTGGCGCGTTACCGCGCCCTCGATTTCGCTCCGCGCACCCATATGCAGGGCGCATCGCCGGGCTGGCCCTTTGCTTATGCCGAGATCGAGCCGTGGTATGCCAAGGCCGAGGCCCTGTTTCGCGTTCACGGGGCCACGGGTGAAGACCCGACAGAGCCGCCGCGCTCTGCACCTTACCCTTACCCCCCGGTCCCCGATGAACCCTCGCTGAAAACCGTCCGGTCGCGGTTGCGCCGTGCGGGTCTGCATCCGGCCAATTTGCCGCTAGGCATTGATATCGCTGACTGGCTGGCCCGTGCGCCCACCGGTTGGGACGGATTCCCCGGCACCGGAAAAGGCAAGACCGACGCTGAAACCGGCCCGCTTGCCAGCGCCTTGCAGCATCCCAACGTGACCCTGATCACGCAAGCCGAAGTCCTGCGCCTGGAAACCGATGCCGAAGGTCAGCGTGTAACCGCTGCCGTCATCCGCCGGAATGGTGTTGAAGAGCGGGTGGAGGCTGGGAACTTTGCCGTCGCCGCTGGTGCGGTCCAATCCGCCGCATTGCTGTTGCGGTCCGCCAATCCTGCCCACCCCTATGGTCTGGCCAACCGCTCCGACCAGCTTGGCCGCAACTTTATGAACCACAACTCCACTGCGATGTTGGCGATTGATCCACGCATGGTGAACCGCGCCGTCTATCAAAAGACCTTGTGGTTCAATGACTTCTACACGGCAGACCCGGAAACCGGGATGCCCTTGGGCAACGTGCAATTGCTGGGCCGGATCACTGGTAATATCCTGAAGGCGCAGATGCCTCTGCTGCCAAAATTCATCGCCCGGCTGATCGCCCGCTATGCCTTTGGCTGGTATCTGATGAGCGAGGATCTGCCCAATCCCGAAAGCCGTGTCATGGTCAAAGGCCACGATATCGTTGTGCATTGGGAGCGGTCCAACATGCAGGCGCATGAGACGCTGATCAAACGGGTCAAGGCAGTGATGCGTGAGGCGGGGTTCCCCATCGTCCTGACCCGCACCTTTGGCCGCAAGACCACCTCGCACCAATGCGGCACGGCAAGGTTGGGGTCGGACCCATCCACATCGGTGGTCAATACCGATTGCCGCAGCCACGATATCGCCAACCTTTGGATCACCGATGCCTCGGTCTTGCCGACCTCTGCAGCGGTCAATCCGTCATTGACCGTTGCGGCCTTGTCCTTGAAAGCTGGGGCGGCCATGCGCGAAAGCCTTGGCCTGAAATTAGCAAACTCCAAGCGCAGTTCCTGATGCATGCCAAAGGCTGGATCGACACATGATGACGCCCGGCGCCAGTCAAAGCCAAACCACCCAGGCGCTGTTTGGCATCTCGGGCATCTTTCTCATCAACGGGGTTATTGTAGGCAGTCTTGCAACCCACTTCGCCGCGTTGAAGACCAGACTGGCGGTTGACCCGCAGGTGTTCTCGCTGGTCGTCATGGCGATGGTGGCGGGCACGATCCTAGCCATTGGACTGTCAAACTGGCCGCTACGGCGGTTTGGCAGCGCCTGTGTTCTGCGCATTTGCGTGGTGGCCGCACCCTTGGCCTTCGTGCTTCCCAGCCTGTCGCCCAGCCCGGCCTTGGCAGCGGGATCGTTGTTCGTTTTGGGCGGTGCAGCAGGGCTGATGGACGTCGCCATGAATGTCCATGCTTCTACCATCGAACGGATCGCTGGCCGATTGGTCATGGCGCGCATCCATGCGGTGTGGAGCGTGGGAGGAATCCTCGGGGCCGTTACCACGGGCTATGCGCTGGATAAGGCGTCGCCCGTGACACATTCTGTGGCACTGGCAACGCTCGCCCTGATCGCGGTCTTTTTTCTCACCCGGCTGCTGCTGCCCGCATCTGCGGACAAAGGCGGGCCAGCGCAGCCCTGGTCCCTGCCGCCGGGTCAGATCTTGCCGATTGCCGGTCTGGTCTTTCTTGTGATCTTTTGTGCGGGTGCGATGCGCGATTGGTCGGCGGTCTACCTGTCTGAAAGCTTTGCGACCGATCACACCGTTTCAGCCTGGGGCTTCGCCGCCTTTT
>JBDSXE010000105.1:0-9860 GCA_039926325.1 Paracoccaceae bacterium
ATCAGCAGAACGCCGAGCACAGTCAACTGAACCGCTGGCAACAGGTTGGCGACGGTCATGCCGGTCGATGCCACGACCAGCAGCCATGCCGCCAGGAAGGTGCCCAGAATGCTACCACGACCGCCAAAAATATATGTGCCGCCAAGCATCGCCATCAGCACCATCTGCAACTCTCCGCCCAACCCCAGATCATAGCGCACCGATCCAAGGCGCGAGGCGGTCAGCAGGCCCGCGATTGAGCTTGCCAGACCCATCGCCAGAAACAGGCTCATCTTGATGCGGCGGGTGCGGATACCCGCGTGGCGGGCCGCGATTTCGTTGGCGCCGATCAGGTAGATCTGGCGGCCATAAACCGTAGTGCCCAAGACAAGGCCAAGGGCAATGGACAGGATCAGGAACAGCAGCACGGTGAACGGCATGCCCAGAACCAACCAGCGGTTGATGCCGATAAACCATTCCGGCACGCGGATGGATTTATCGCCCGCGATGATCTGCGCGATGCCGCGATACAGTATCAGCGTGCCGATGGTGACGATAATCGACGGCAGTTGCAGCACGATCACCATGATGCCGTTGATCGCCCCCATTATCAGGCCCGACGCAAGGCCGATCAGGATGGCCAGCGGCATGGGAATGCCCGCCTGCTGGGCGTAGGCAAACAGGCAGGCCGACAGCGCCATGTTGGATGCAGGCGACAGGTCAATCTCGCCCGCGATGATCACCATCGTCAGCACCAGCGCCACCATCGCGAATTCCGCCGACAGGGTAAAGCTGTCGAGGATGTAGCCAAGGTCGAGGAAATACGGCGATAGTGCGCTTGCGCCGAACAGGGCCGCGATCAGCAAGGCGAAGGTCATGGTTTCGGGGCGGAACAGCAGGGTCTGCCAGCGCGGGCGGGCCGGTGCGGCCTCGCGCGTCAGGATGGTGGGGCGGGCGGTGACGGTCATGCCGTAGCCCTCATCGTCAGGCGCTTCATGCCCTGTTGGCGCACGGTGCGGTCGATCAGTAGGGCGATCAGGATCACCGCGCCGTAGATTGCATTCTGGGTGGTGCCGGGAATGCCCAGCAGCGGCAGCGCCGCCGACACGCAGCCGAGCAGCAATACGCCCAGCACAGTGCCCAGTACCGATCCGCTGCCGCCGTTGATGGAGACTCCGCCGATTACAACGGCGGCGATCACCTGAAACTCGAACCCCGATCCGGTGTTGGACGGGTTAACGAAACCCCAGCGGCTGGCATACATGATCCCTGCCAGCCCAGACAAAGCGCCCGACAGGGAAAAGACCAGCAGGGTCACCTGGGTTACATTGATACCGCGCAGGGGTGCCGCTGTCGGGTTCGATCCCAGCGCGAAGATTTGCCGGCCGACCTGACTGTGCATGACGAACAGGTAAGTCAGTAGGGCGATGCCAAGGCTCATGAAGATGATCCACGGAATGCCGAAGATCGGCGAGGTTTGCGACATGGCCTTCAGCGCGGATGGCACGAACTGGCGGTCGATCTGTTTGGCGTCTGAGATGATGTAGGTCAGCCCGCGATACAGGTTCAGGGTGCCCAGTGTCACGATGATGGCGGGCAGGCGGAACAGCGTGACCAGAACGCCATTGATCAGCCCCAATATCGTGCCCGTGCCAATCGCCAGAACAAACCCCAGCGGCCACCAGATTTCCGGGTGGAATTTGAACATCATGCCGGTCAACATCGCCGAAAACCCCAGCATGGACCCGATGCTCAGATCGACATGGCGTGCCACGATGACCAGCATCTGACCCATCGCGCCGATCATAATCAGCGGTGTCAGCAGCAGGATGATCCGCAGGCTGTTCAACGTCAGGAACTGCGGTTTGGCCACGCCCACCGCCAGACAGAACAGGACGATCATCACGAAAATGCCGGCCTCGCGTCGCATGAAAAGGCGGCGTAAAATGTTCATGCAGCAGCCACCCGGCGCGGCACGGCGGCCTGCATGATGGTTTCCTGTGTCGCCTCACCCCGCGCCAGATTGGCGGTCAGACGGCCTTCGGACATCACCAGAACCCGGTCGCACAGGGCGAGCAGTTCGGGCAATTCGGAGGATATCAGCAGGATCGCGCAGCCGCTGACGGCAAGGGCGCCGATCATGTCGTAGAACTCTGCCTTGACGCCAATGTCGATGCCGCGCGTCGGTTCATCAAGGATCAGAATCGACGGTTCGGTCAGCAGCCAGCGGGCGAGGATGGCCTTTTGCTGATTTCCGCCCGACAATTCACCAATGGGCTGGCGTAGCGAGGCGAGGCGGATGCTCAGTTTGGCAACAGAGGCGTCCGCCATCGCCTTTTCCACGCCACGCCGGATTACACCTAGGCGTGAGATTTTGCCGGGCACGGCGGCAGTGATGTTCTGCTCGACACTCAGGCTGCGGAAAATTCCGGCAACGGCGCGGTCCTCTGGTACGAATGCCAGACCTAGGTCAATCGCCTGCGACGGCTCGCCAATCGTCACTGCGCGGCCGTTCACGGTCACGATGCCGGATGATGCCGGGGCTACCCCGAACAAGGCGCGGGCGACGTCAGTGCGCCCGGCCCCGACCAGACCGCCCAGACCGACAATCTCTCCTCGACGCACCTCGAAACTGATGTCGCTGAACACGCCGGGCAGGGTCAGACTATCAACCTTCAGGGCGACATCGCCAATCTGGGTGCCCTGCTTGTGCATGTATTCCTTGAGCGGACGACCGATCATGTGACGGATGATGTCGGCGTCGGTCAGGTTCTCGATTGTTTCAGTGATCACCTTGCTGCCATCGCGGAAGATCGTGACGCGGTTGCACAACGCCCGCACTTCTTCCAGCCGGTGACTGATGAAGATGATCGTGCGGCCCTCGTCGCACAAACGGCGGGCGATGGTAAACAGCGTTTCGGTTTCCTTGGGCGTCAGGGGTGCGGTCGGTTCGTCCATGATAATGATGCGGCTGTCTGACGCCAACGCGCGGGCAATCTCGACCATCTGCTGATCGGCAATCGACAACCCACGCATCGGTTTTGTGACGTCAATCCGCACGCCCAGAACGTCCATGATCGCGCGGGCATCGCGGGTCATCTGTGCCCACGGAACGCGGGTTAGCCAGCCGCCATCGCCGCGCCCCAGCACCAGATTTTCGGCAACCGACAGGTCGGGGAACGAAATCGGTTCTTGGTGGATCAGGGTGATCCCCAGCCTTTGTGCGACGATGGGGCTGCTGACGTTGACGGGTGCGCCCGCCATAAGCAGCGTTCCTTGCGTGGGGCGGTGGACCCCTGCGAGGATCTTGGCGAAGGTCGATTTGCCCGCACCGTTTTCGCCCAACAAGGCGTGGATTTCGCCTGGCATCAGATCCAGGTCAACGTCGCGCAAAACCTCTATCGTGGCGAAGGATTTCCCAATTCCACGGGCGGACATTAGCGGTTGTGCGGGGTCGGTCATGCCGACACCGGCGCTTCTGGGTCAATCAGACCCTGCGCCTTTAGTTCGGCCCAGAATGCGGTTGGGATGGGTGCCGAGCAGGAGGCCAGATTTTGCGTAACCTCGTTTGGCGTGACTCCACCGGGAATGACGCTGGCGACAATCGGGTGGGCCAGCAGGAACTGCAAGGCTGCGGCGGGCAGAGCGATGTGATGGGCGCTACAAACCGCCTCGATCGCGCGCGCCTTGGATTGAATCTCTGACGAGGCTTGGCTGTAAGCATAATGCTTTGGCCCCGACGAGCCGGTGACAAGGATGCCAGATGCAAACGGGGCACCTATAATGGCAGAAACTCCGCGCTTTTGCAGGGACGCCATGCCGTGGTGCAGGCTGGCATGATCCAGCAGAGTGTAGGGCATTGCGACCAGACAGAAATCCAGATCGAAGCGCGGGGCGACCTGTTCCAACGCATCGTTGGTGTTGATGCCCATGCCGAATGCCTTGATATCGCCAGACTTCTTCAGCTCTACCAGCGCGTTGATGCCGGATTCCAGCTGCCGCTCATATCCAACCTGCTGGTCGCCGTGAAACGAGGCGTCCAGATCATGGATCACCAGCGCGTCGATGGTGTCGAGTGCGATGCGCTGCAGCGCCTGTTCATAAGACCGCATGATGCCGCCATAGGTGTAGTCGAAACTGACCTCGAAGTTCAGGCCACCCAGCCACGGTGTGCGGTCAAAATGCGCCGGGTCTTTCGGGCGGTGCAGAGTGCGGCCAACTTTTGTCGTGACCTTGAATTCGCTGCGTGGCTTGGTCCGCAGAAACGCACCAAGCCGATGCTCTGACAATCCGCGGCCATACCAAGCGGCGGTGTCGTAGTAGCGGATTCCGGCATCCCAAGCCGCATTCAGGGTGGCCTGCGACTGGGCTTCGGACACCAGCGAATACAGCTCACCCAGATGTGCCGCACCCAAGCCAAAAACCGGCAGGTCCAAAGCAGTTTGGCCAATGCGCCGATCAGGTCTGTTTGCAGTCGTCACAGCAACGCTCTCCCCGAACATTTGGCCGTTCATCGGCAAGTTGTCAGACAAAAATTCGTTTGACAAGGGACAAAGATTTGTTTGACAAGTTTCTACACAAAGCTTGGATTTAGAAAAGCTGACCCGCCAAGGACTGCCCATGCCCAACTTTCCGATCATCGACACGCACCTGCACATCTGGGACCAGAGCCGTCTGAAATATTCAGGGTTTGCGGGCAATCCGCTGTTCAACCACCCCTACCATATCGAAGATTATCAGCGCGACTGCGGCAGTCTGGACATCGAGGCGATGGTATTTTTGGAATGTTACGCCGATTTCTGGGACGGTGGCGGGCAGTATATTGAGGAGATTGAGTTCGTCGAGGATGAGGCGAAACGCGATCCGCGCATAAGAGGGATTGTGCCGATGGCACCGTTGGAGCGGGGCAAGGATGTGTTGCCGATGTTGACGCAAATGCGCGACAACCACCCAACCGTGAAGGGCATCCGGCGGATTGTAGAGTTTGACGCCGATCCACGCGCGCTGACGCTAAGTGCGGATTTTGTCGAAGGTGTGAACCTGCTGGAACGGTTCGGCTGGCATTTTGAGATCAACGTCAACCATACGCAAATGGACATCGTGCAGGAGTTTGTGCCGCAGGTGCAGGGTGTGCCGCTGATCCTGGACCACTGCGGCAAACCCGGTATCAAAGAGGGCGCTCTGGCGCAGTACCGCAGCGATGTGCGGGCGTTGGCAAAGCACAAGAACCTGTGGATCAAACTGTCCGACCTGCCGGTTGAAGCCGATTTCACGACGTGGACCGAGGATGACCTGCGCCCCTACATTGCCGCGACGCTGGACGCCTTTGGTCCCGACCGGACAATCTTCGCGGGCGATTATCCGGTGTGCCTGCAAGCGACGACGATGACGCAATGGGTCGAGGTGCTTGACCGGGCATTCAGTGACCTTGGCCTGAGCATATCTGAAACGAAAAAGATCTACCGCGACAATGCAAACTCGTTTTACCGGCTGGGTCTGTAATGCCCTCGCCCCGCCCAGACCTTGCAGCCAAGCCCGACACGCCGGCCCCGGATGCGTTTTCCGAACTTGTCGCCGCTGAACGAAGGCTGGCGCAGAAACCTGATGCCAGCGTGCCAGCGGCGCCGCGGCGACCGATTTCCGAACTGATCGCCAACCGCTTTCTCGCCATGATCAAATCCGGCAACCTGCGGTCGGGGGACCGCCTGCCTACCGAACAACAAATGACCATTGCCTTCGGTATTTCCCGCCCGCCGCTGCGCGAGGCGTTGAAGGCGCTGACGCTGATGGGTGTGCTGGAAAGCCGTCAGGGTGGGCGTTACACCGTGACAGACCTGTCGCCTTCGCGCCTTGTCGCGCCGTTCAACGTCATGCTGAGCGTCGGTGACTATGACGTACACGAACATTTCGAGGCGCGGGCGATTGTCGATCTGGAACTGATCCGGTTGGCGGCTCTGAACGCCACCACCGAACAGCGCAAACTGATCCTGCGGCTGGCGGTGGATGGACAGGCTTTCACCCACGACCCGGTCGCGTTCCGCCTGTTGGATATTGAATTCCACCAGTCACTTAGCGATTCCGGCGGCAACCGCCTTTTGGCGGCACTGTCGCAGGGGCTGTACGACATCGCCCTTGACATGCGCCGCGTGGCCAGCAGCTATCCCGGTATCATCGAGCAAAGCGTAGCCCAACATATAGACATCGCCCGCGCCGTGGTGGCTGGCGATGCAGTCTCCGCCGTCGCAGCTGGTCGTCGCCATCTGGAACATGTGCGCGACACAACGATTGTGGCGATGACTGCAATACCTACTCGATCCAAGGACGAAACCAGTGCCTGAACAAATCGCCTTTCGCATGAACCTGCATCCCGGCCAGGCTGCCGAATACCGCAAACGCCACGACAACATCTTTCCCGAACTAAGCCGGGCGCTGAAGGATGCAGGGGTTTCCAACTATTCGATCTGGCTTGATCCAGAGGCGAACCACCTGTTCGGCGTCCTGACCCGCAGCGACAATCACACGATGGACGACTTGCCGGAAACCGAGGTGATGAAACGCTGGTGGGTCTACATGGCCGACATCATGGCGACCGATGCCGACAACATTCCGGTGCAAATTCCGCTGAAACGAGTGTTCCACCTGCCATGACGAACCCGTTCCTGATCAAAGATATCCGTGTCTATTCAGTCAAACCGGACGGCAGCAGCGGCACCTATTTCAAGCCGGGCGACAACGGGCACTGGCTGGTCGACAGCCTGATTTCCAACCCGATGTCGGGCCACCCCAAATACCGCGACAAGCGGTCAAGCTGGGGCATTGGCGTGCTGGGAACGGTGGTGGTGGAAATTGAGGGTGCGGACGGCACGATTGGTGTGGCCGCAGGCACGGGTGGAATGCCCGCTGCGTGGATGATCCGCAACCACTTCAGCCGCTTTCTGCTGGGTCAGGATGCCCGTAACATCAATCTGATCTGGGACCAGTTGTATCGCGCCTCGCTGCCTTACGGTCGCAAGGGTCTGCCGATCATGGCGATCAGCGCGGTCGATCTGGCACTGTGGGATTTGAACGGCAAAGTGCGCGGCGAGCCGGTCTATAACCTGATCGGCGGGCGGTCGCGCGATGAGATCAGCTTTTACTGCACCGGCCCGGACGCCGCCGCCATCAAGGATCTGGGCTTTTGGGGTGCCAAAGTGCCGCTGCCGGAAGGCCCCAATGATGGCGAGGAGGGACTGAGGCGCAACGTCGCCTTCCTTGCGGCCCAGCGGTCGCAGATTGGCTGGGATTTTCCGCTGATGGTCGATTGTTACATGTCGCTGAACGTGCCCTACGCGATCCGGCTGGCAGAGGCGTGCAAGCATCTGAATATCTACTGGTGGGAAGAGGTCCTTTCCCCCGATGATGTCGAGGGCTATCGCCAGATCAAGCAGGCTCATCCCCATCTGAAATGGACCACGGGCGAACATGAATACACGCGCTACGGCTTTCGCGGCCTGATCGAAGCGCGGACGCTGGACATCATCCAGCCGGACGTGATGTGGGTTGGCGGCATGACAGAGCTGTTGCGGATCGCCGCCCACGCCTCTGCCTACGATCTGCCGGTGGTGCCGCACGGCAGCGGGCCATATTCGTACCACTTCATCACCAGCCAGACCGGCCCCGCGTTCTGCGAATACGTGGCGGCCAGCGCGGATGGCAAATCCATCCAGCCGGTGTTCGGGTCTTTGTTTGTGGGCGAACAGGTGCCCGCCGTGGGAAAACTAACCCTTGGAGATGCGTCGGGGTTCGGGATGGAACTGGCGGATCACGGGATGCTTACGTTGGTGGACTGGCAGTGATCCGAGCCCCTAAAATGGGTTAGCTTGGTGGTGGGCTGTCCAAATGCGCGTGAAGCAATCGCGATTCACGCAAGTTCAGAGTTCAACCCAAGGACTTTCCGTAACATTGAAGGGAAGTGGGCAAGCGTGCTGGGGATGCGTCTTGGCCGGTTTCGCGCCGATGCGCTGTTCCAAACTACGGCTTGACGAATTTCCTTCTGCTGAGGTTCAGGCGGGTGGTGCCTGACATCTTGGCAATGGGTTCGCCGTTGGTGACTTTTTTCCGGAAACCCGATAGGGTTTGGACTTAGCTTCCGCGGAATCGAAAGGCGCGAGGTGAAGTCATGCGCCGATTTCCCGCTACGGTGAAGGCATGCTGGTGCTTGAACAACTGCAGGATCTTGGCGTTGAAGCGAGGACTTGGATCCGGTCTGGGACTTGCATCGCTGTTCTGCGCCCTGATGGCAGCGATGCCGGTGGACGCGCAGGTGCCTTGCTTGATCGAAGCAGAGCCAAATGATCAGATTGATCAAGCGGCGACAGTGACCGGCAGTGGTTGCTTTGAGGGGGAAATCGACAACGGCTCGCAGGATCGATTTGTCTGGTCGATCCCCGATGCTGAGGGCGCACACGGCTGGAAGCTAGGTTTTGAAGGCGGCTACGCCAACGCGAGGGTGTTGGTTCAGTCGATCAAGCCTGCAGATGGAACTAATCCCGAAGCTGAAGGAGAGGAGCGGCTGCGCGTCGACGTGCCGGAGGGTGCCTATACCGGCGCCAGCCCGGAATTCCTGTTGGTACCGGGCCGATACCTTGTCGATATCCTTAGTGCTGGGGCAAGCCCCTATCGGGTACGTATCGCGCCGACACTACCCGAGGCCAGCGAGGTCGAACCGAACGACAGCCCCGAGCAGGCCAACGCTCTGAACTTTGATACGGTTGTTTCAGGTGCGGTTGTTGATCAGCCGGATGTATTCGCCGTCACACTGACCGCGGCGTATGCCAAACGGCACACCGACATCGAGATTAATGGTGCCTTGGGTCGGTATCTGTCGGCCGAGTTGGACAATGCGGCGGGCGACATGATCTTGCGTGCCCGCGTCACCATTCAGCGACCGATCCAGATTGCAGATCTTGGTCTGGACGCCGGAACCTATTACCTGAAAATCCTGCCTGTCGCCGATAGCCAGATGCCTTACACAGTCAAACTGACCCATGCCGGACCAAGGATACCGGGTCGGGAGGAAGAGCCGAACGACACATTGGCGACCGCCAAGGTGCTGGCTGCGGGTCGTCCGATGGCAGGCAGGCTTTCACAGGCCGGGGATACGGATGTCTATGCATTTGACGTATTGGCCGCCGATACCGACAAACTACTCAATTTCACGTTGAAAGAGCGAACGAGCCGGAGCTTCTGTCTAACCGATGCGGCAGGGTCGGAATTGCAGTGCCGACACGGGACGTCGGTCGCGTTGAGTGGACTGGCGTTGCCGGCGGGGCGGTATGGATTGACCGTGTCCGGGACGGACGATCCCGAGGACACCTATCAAATTTTGGCGCGGGTGGCCGGGCGACGGCTGGCTGGGACCGAGGCAGAGCCGAATGACACGCCGCAATACGCCACGACCTTGAAGGCTGGGGTGCCGATGAAAGGGCAGCTGGCGGGTCAGGAGGACGACTTCTACCAACTGCATGTTGAAGGCGACGCACAGCTATGGACGATGGCGGCGGCGGGTGCCGGGGTCGATGTGGTCGCAGTAACCGACTTTCAGCAAATCCCTCTTGGTTCGGGCGAAAGCATCAAGGGCACGCCGGGGGCAAGTGCAACGGATGTCTTTCTGCTGCCCGGCGACTATTGGATCAAGGTCACCGGCACCGACGGCGCATACGTCCTGACCGCGACACCGACAGGGCCACCTGACCCGAGTTCAGAGCGCGAGCCGAACAACACCGATGACCAGTCGCAACGCCTGCTGGTCGATCAGCCCAGGACGGGTCGCCTGTCGGACAGTTCGGACCGGGATGTCTATCGGTTCTCGTTGTTCGCGCCAGATCACATCCGGCTGACGG
>JBDSXE010000106.1:0-2575 GCA_039926325.1 Paracoccaceae bacterium
TGAATGCTGACGGCACACCAAAATGGCGCATGGCCCCCTCGCCGCATGGCGTCTACTGGAAAGACGGCATGAAGCTTGGCTACCAGGACGTGGGCTCATGGACCCTGATGAAATCGACCCCGGTTGACCGTGCCAAAGCGGCCTGGCTTTACGCCCAGTTCGTCGACAGCAAGACGGTTGACGTGAAGAAAAGCCACGTTGGCCTGACTTTCATCCGGGAATCGACAATCCAGGACAAAAGCTTCACCGATCGCGCGCCCAAACTCGGCGGCCTGATCGAATTCTACCGCTCGCCAGCGCGCGTGCAGTGGAGCCCGACTGGCACCAACGTGCCGGACTACCCGAAACTGGCGCAACTGTGGTGGCAGAACATCGGCGATGCTTCGTCGGGCGCAAAGTCGGTGCAGGAAGCCATGGACAGCCTATGCGCCGAACAGGAAAAGGTAATGGCCCGGATCGAAAAGTCGGGCGTTCAGGGTGATATCGGCCCGAAAATGGCTGAAGAACACGATCTGGCCTATTGGAACGCCGATGCCGTCGCCAAGGGCAACCTTGCACCTCAACTGGCGATTTCGGACGAGAAGGAAAAGCCGCTGACCGTCAACTATGACGAGCTGCTGAAGACTTGGCAAAAGTAACGATTTGAAATTGCTAGGGGCGGTGGGCGAAAGCCTGCCGCCCTTTGACTTGGCGGACTTTCCAATCCGGCCCTTCCAATCCCAGCCAACTGTTCGCACGCGCTTTACATGCGATTGCGCTCCGGGACAGGGCGCCTGCAACCGCGACGGCGTAAAACCGTCTGCTCAGGTCTTTGACCTCCACGGCCAATTCAACACAAACCGTCCCGGCCCTTGCGCCGCCAGAATGCAAAGCCCCCCGGCAGTAGACCAGTTCTTCACCATGATGGTGATCTGCCAAGGATCGGCGCGCAGCTGCCAATGAAACCAGCTTGTCAAAATGCAGTAAACCGCAAGCACCAGCGCCCACCTCCGCACCCCCGGCCCAAAGATCAGGCATATGCCCGCGATCAGATCAAACGCCGCCAACGGCCAGATTAGCCAAACGGGCAGCCCGGTTGACGCAATCATCTGCATCACCGGTGCCGGATCGCCGACTTTCTGCGCCGCGCCGCCGACGAACAGAACGGCGATCAGAATGCGGCCAATCAGGTTAAGAATGTCATTCATTGTGGCAGGTTTACAGATGGCAGGCGCAATGGCAATGAAGGCTTCACCTCAGCCTCGCAGCCGATGGCTCGCATTCTCGAAATGGCGCACTTGATGACCAGTATCGAACCCTTTGCCAACCTGTCCCATGCCGAACAGCTGACGGTGCTAGAGGAACTGGCGCATACAGCACTCGACCAGTACGAAATCGCCGGTTCACCGCGTTTGCGTCTTATCAACCTGTCCGAAAATGCCACCTACTTGGTCGATTGCGGTGATTGGCGCTACGCGCTTCGCGTCCATCGCGACGGGTACCATTCTACACCAGCCATTGCGTCAGAGATTTCGTGGCTCGTGGCGCTGCGCGAGGCGGGCATCGTCATTACCCCACGACCCGTCCGGACGCGCGATGGCAGCTACATCGCGCAAGTCGGTCATCCCGCGCTGCAACGTCTGCGATCCGTCGTGCTGTTCGACTGGGAAACCGGATCGGAGCCTGCTATCGATGACAACCTTGTCCGGCCGTTTGAAAAGCTTGGCGCGGTAACGGCCCGAATGCACGCCCACTCTCGCCTGTGGCAGCGCCCGCCCGGTTTCATCCGCCATGTCTGGAATTTCGAAACCGCTCTTGGTGACGTTGCGCCGCATTGGGGCCGCTGGCGCGACGGCATGGGGATGACCCCGTCCAAGATCGCGCTCTTTCAGCGCACTGTCGCAACCATTGGTCAACGCCTCGCGCAGTATGGCAACGGTTCCGATAAGTTCGGCCTCGTTCACGGCGACCTGCGTTTGGCAAACCTGCTGATCGACGGCCCGACGGTCAAGGTGATCGACTTCGACGACTGCGGGTTTTCGTGGTTCATGTACGACGTCGCCACCCCGGTTTCGTTCTACGAAGATGACCCAAAGGTGCCAGAACTCATCGACGCCTGGCTGCGCGGCTATCGCAGCGAAGCAACCCTGAGCGCAGCGGACGAGGCGGAAATTCCAACGTTCGTCATGCTGCGGCGGTTGCTGCTGGTCGCGTGGATCGGCTCGCATTCTGAGACCGAACTCGCGCAGTCGATGGGAGTCCCCTACACCGAAGGCACCGTGCCGCTGTGCGAAGCCTATCTTGCGCGGTTCGACGAAAGCTGACCGCTCAAACCTCGACCGACACTTGCCCCAAGGGATGCGAACAACAGGCAAGGATATACCCATTCGCAATGTCGTCGTCCGATATGCCGCCGTTGTGGACCATGTGAACCTCGCCCGACAGTTTCCTGATCTTGCAAGTGCCGCACAGGCCAAAGTTGCAGCCGGACGGAATGTTCAGACCATTTGCCTTGGCCATCGCCAGAACGGTATCCGTCTCATTACAGCGCGCCGATAGACCAGACACCGCGAACAAAATCTCCGACCGGGCCAGC
>JBDSXE010000107.1:0-4757 GCA_039926325.1 Paracoccaceae bacterium
CGGCCTGATAGTTGCCATAGGTGAAGAACACGGTTTCATCAACCAGCTTGATCGCAACCTCAGGGTGGTTCTGGCGGATGATGTCGAGCTGTTTGTTGACGGTTTCGGCCACCGACACTTCGGACGAGCCCTTGGCGCGGAACACGCCGAAGGTGACAACCTGTCGCTCTCCGACGCGGGAAAAGCTGCGAAGCTCTTCGAAGGTGTCGGTGACTTTGCCAAGGTCGGACAGCACGACATGGCGGCCCGAGGGCAGGGCAATCGTGGTGGCGGCAAGTTTGGCGGCGGTGGCGGCGTCGCCCATCGTGCGGATCGCCTGTTCGCCGTTGCCGAAGTCGGCACGCCCACCGCCTAGGTTGGTGTTGGTCAGTTTCAGCTGCGTGGATACCGCCTGCGCGGTGATGCCGAAGCTGTCAAGCTTGACCGGGTCAAGTTCGACGCGGATTTCGCGGTCGGCACCGCCGTAACGGTCGATGCGGCCCACGCCGGGCAGACCTTGCAGGCCGCGTTTGATGGTGTCGTCGACGAACCACGACATCTCCTCGAACGTCATTGCGGGCGCGGAGACGGCGAAGGTCATGATCGCCTGACCCTCAACGTCGATCCGGGTGACCGTGGGGGCATCAACATCGGCGGGCAGGTTGCCCTTGATGCGGTCGATGGCGTCTTTGGTGTCCTGAACGGCCTTGTCAGTCGGCACCTCCATGCGGAATTCGACAAGCGTGGTCGACACGCCGTCCGCGACGTTGGAGGTGACGTTCTTGACGCCCGTCAGGCCGGAAACAGCGTCCTCAACCTCTTTGGTGACCTGCGTCTCCATCTCGGCGGGGGCCGCACCGGGCTGGCTGACCGAGACGGCGACCAGCGGCACGTCGATGTTCGGGAAACGGGTGATCGGCAAAGCGTTGAACGCCTGCCAGCCAAGGACCAGCAGGATGAAGAAAGCCAGAAGCGGGGCGACCGGGTTCCGGATGGACCATGCGGAGAAGTTCATGCTGGATTCTCGCTCAGTTCGTCTCGGCCGGGGCCGGAACAGGGTTTATCTTGTCGCCGGAGCTGACGAAAGCGCCAGCCTTGGCCACGATGGTTTCGCCGTCGGTCAGGCCGGAAAGCACCTCGACCCAGCCGCCGTCGCGTATTCCAGTGGTGATGACGACGCGGGATACCACGCCATCCTTGACGGCCATCACGGTATTCTCGCGCCCTTCGGAGCCGACTGCGGACACCGGAACGGCGAGCGTTTCGCGGTCGGAGACGAGAATATCAGCCTCTGCAAACATGCCGGAGCGGACAGATGTGTCGGGGTCGATGAAGATGCGGACGCGGCCAAGGCGGCTTGTGGCATCGACGGTCGGCTCTACCAGTCGGATGTGGCCAGTGATGGTCCGCGACGACGCTGCAAGTTGCAGGGTGGCGTTCTGATCATCTTTGAGCCGGGAAATGTCGGCCTCTGCCACATCGGCACGCAGTTCCAGCGCGCCATCGCGGACGAGGGTGAACATCGGAGTGCCGGCGGCAGTGGCGATGGCGCCCAGTTGGGCGTTGCGGCCAACGACGATACCGGCAACCGGGGCCACCACGTTGGTGCGCGACAGTTGCAGGTCGATATTCTGGATCTGGGCGTTGACCAGTGTTTCCTGCGCCTTGGCGGATTCAAGTGCCGCATTTGCGACGGTGACGCGGGCGGTGGCAGAGGTCAGCCCGGACTGCGCAGTGTCGTTGGCAGCGTTGGTGGCGGAGCCTTGTTTCAACAGCGCGGCGGTACGGTCAGCGACACGCTTTGCCTCGTCCGCGGAGGATTGGGCGTCCAGCAGTTGCGCGTCGGCTTGCGCGATGCCGGCCTTGACCGAAGCGACGTTGGCCAGAAGCTGACTTTTCTGCAGGGTCAGGGTGGCGGGGGACAGAGTAGCCAAAACCTCGCCCGCCTTGACGGTATCGCCAACATCGACGGCGAGGGATTCAATCGGCTGGCCCTCGATCAGTGGCTGCACGATGACCTGTTCGACCGGGCCGATCAGACCGGATGCCAGCACATGATCCTGCAACTTGCGCGTGGTCACGGTGGTGACGGTGATTGCGGGCAGATCGCTGTTTGATGCGGCTGCGGGCGTGGCGGCAGCGTCTGCCGGAGCGGCGGCGGTGTCGGCCCAAAGCGGTGCGGCCACAGCAAAAGCGGCGACAAGGGCAGCGGAGGACAAGAGAACACGCATGGATCAGGCTTTCCGGGCAGAGGTGGCGACGTCGTCCAGCGTCTGGTTAATTGTACGGACAATCATCATCTTCAATTCGTTCTGGTCCAGCCCTACGGCACAATTCAGGCAAGCGGCGGACTTGAATAGGACCATTATGAAGGCGGCAGAGGCGGAAAATCGCGCGGCTGCCTCATTTTGTGACAGACCGGTTTCGGCGCAGAACACATCAAGCAGGCAGCCGGTAATGACCGCTTCCATCTGCTGCGATGCAGCGCCAATTTCCGGGGAGCGGCGGGCGGCGGCCTGAATTTCGGTCCACAATTCGCCATCCTGATCGCAGTTTTCCTCAAGAAGGCGCTGTTTTATGACACCACGCAGGGTTTCCATCGGTGCATTCGATCCGATGATGGCGGCGAAGTCGCGCTGGATTTCGGCAAGGTCGAGGGCGATCATGCCTTGGATGATCGCGGCCTTGGACGGGAAATAACGATAAAAGTTGCCGACGCTCATACCCGCTGCGCGTGCAAGATCCTGCATCGATGCCCCATCAAAGCCTTTTTCTACAAAGGCCTGACGAACGGACGCCAGAATTTCTGCGATGCGTTGATCAGCGTGAAGTTGAGTGTTCGGGTTGACGGCGAGTTGCATCTATTGCCTTGCGGACCTTGAGAATGAACGTTCATTCACGACATAGAAGAATTTGCCGTTGGGTCAAGTGGAAAAATCGATTCATGGATGTATATCGCATATACATGCGTCAGGGAAGTGGCGGAACTGCCGCAGTGCAGCAAAGCGCGGGAATGCTGACAGCACCGGGGGTTTCACACCCCCGGACCCCCGTGGGATATTTGTGAGCAAATGAATGGAAATTTTAGATAAGGTTTAAGGAACTGGCGGTGGGCGTCCTTGTGTTGCGCGGGGTTTGCGGGGCGTGTATCACCGCTCGGGCAATAATCGCGGAGGCTGGGCATGCGGCGAGTGGTGGTAACTGGGCTTGGAATGGTGACGCCGCTGGCTTGCGGGGTCGAGGAGACCTGGGATCGGCTGTTGGCGGGACAATCGGGCGCGGGGCCGATCACGCGGTTTGATCCGTCGGGCGTGATCACGCAGTATGCCTGCGAGATTCCGCGCGGCGACGGGTCGGACGGGACGTTCAACCCCGATGACTGGATGGAGCCGAAGGACCAGCGCAAGGTTGACGACTTTATCATCTATGGCATGACGGCAGCGGTGCAGGCGGTGTCGGACAGTGGCTGGGTGCCGGCCAATGAAGAGGAACGCTGCCGGACCGGCGTGATGATCGGGTCGGGTATCGGCGGGTTGCAGACGATTGCCGAGACGGCGGTGCTGATCAAGGAGCGTGGGGCCAAGCGGGTTTCGCCGTTCTTCATTCCGGGGTCGCTGATCAATCTGATTTCGGGGCAAGTCTCGATCCGGTTCGGGTTCAAGGGGCCGAACCACGCGGTTGTGACGGCCTGTTCCACCGGTGCCCATGCGATTGGCGATGCGGCGCGGATGATTGCGTTCGACGATGCCGATGTGATGCTGGCGGGTGGGGCGGAATCGCCGATCTGCGAGATCGGGATTGCCGGGTTCAACGCCTGCAAGGCGCTGTCGACCAAGCGGACCGATGACCCGACCAAAGCCTCGCGCCCATATGATGCCGACCGCGATGGCTTTGTGATGGGCGAAGGGGCCGGGGTGGTGGTGCTGGAGGAATATGAACACGCCAAAGCGCGCGGGGCCAAGATATACGCCGAGGTGCTGGGATACGGGCTGTCGGGCGACGCTTACCACATCACCGCACCGTCGGAGTCTGGTGACGGTGGGTTCCGGTCGATGCAGATGGCATTGAAGCGCGCGGGGATTGCAGCGGCACAGGTCGATTACATCAACGCGCATGGCACATCGACGATGGCCGACACGATTGAACTGGGCGCGGTAGAGCGGTTGCTGGGGGATGCTGCGGCGAATGCCACGATGTCATCGACCAAGTCTGCCATCGGGCATCTGCTGGGGGCTGCCGGGGCTGTGGAGGCGATCTTCTGCATCCTTGCCATCCGCGATCAGGTGGTGCCGCCGACGATCAATCTGGACAATCCGGCGGTGGTGCCCAAACTTAACCTGGTGGCGAATGTCGCATTGCAGCGGAGTGTTGATGTCGCGCTGTCGAATTCGTTCGGGTTTGGCGGGACCAATGCCAGTCTGGTCTTGGGACGTGTCGGCTGATGTGGCGCAACATAGCCTCTAACGCGCTGACGTTGTTCATCGTGGCATTGGTCGTGATGTCGGGGATTCTGACCTGGTTGCGGCATGACTATGTGCAACCGGGGCCGTTGGCGTCGGCGATCTGTTTCAAGGTTGATAAAGGCGCCACGATTTCGGTCGTCAGTCAGGGCTTGGCGCAGCAGGGGGCTGTGACACAGGCATCGGTATTCCGGTTGGGGGCCGAATATTCCGGGCGGGGCGCACAGTTGAAGTTCGGCAGCTATCTGATCCTGCCGCAAGCCTCGATGGAGGAGATCGTGGCCGATCTGACCAATGGCGGGCAATCGACGTGCGGAC
>JBDSXE010000108.1:0-4470 GCA_039926325.1 Paracoccaceae bacterium
ATCGATGCGGAAATCAATCTCCAGCATCTCGGCAGGTTCCAGTCGGGCCAAGGCCGCGCCATCCCGCACTTCGACGCATTTCAACACGCGGATCGCCCGGGTCTGCGCGATTTGCGGCTTGATGCCAGCGGCCAGTATCGCCGCGACAAATGCCAGGGCGGAGCCGTCCAGAATCGGCACTTCCGGCCCGTCGATGTCGATGACAGCGTTATTGATCGCAAGGCCGGCCAGCGCCGCCATGATGTGTTCGATTGTGGAAACACTAACACCGTCGGCGTTGGCAACCAGCGTGCACAGCCGTGACGGCACAACCGCATCCCAGATCGCCGGGATCAACGCATCGCCACACGTAATGTCAGTGCGACGGAACCAGATACCGTGATCAGCGGCAGCCGGGCGCACGACCATAGTGACCAGCGCCCCGGTGTGGAGCCCAAGTCCAATGAAGGTCACTGCGGATCGTACCGTATTCTGCACTTGCTGCCTCTATTGCCGCGGACCTGAGTCGGTCCTGTCGTTAACGCTAATTAAGGTGGTGGAGCGCCAATCTCAACTCACGGTTTGTGACGGAATATGACAGGGTAATTGGCACCTTCAACCCATTGAAATTCAAATGAAAAAGCCCAGGAATTACCCGGGCTTCGTCGTATAGGTTACAGGCGTTGTTTCAGTTGGCCTGGCGGCGCAGAAACGCGGGAATCTCGATCCGCTCTTGATCGGCCGACAATTCAGCCTCGTCATCATAAGAGGTGACAGGTGGTTGCTGACGCGCGGGTTGCCCACGTTCTGCCGTCGGTTCCGAATGACCGCCTGCCATGCGGTTGATCAGGCTGCCGATGCCAAAGCGCGGACGCTCTGCCGGTTTGGCAGCGGGCTGGCGTTGGGTCGGGGCGGTTGCGCGGGTCGTGGCGGGCAAAGCAGGTGCCTTGCTGACCGCAGCTTGCAGACGGGCCAATGCCTCTGGCGAGGGCGAACCCGCGCCACGCGGACGTGGTGCCACAAACGCAGCGGCCTCGGCATCCTTTGCCACAGCAGGTGCGGCAGGTGCGGCTGCCTGCGGGCGATAGGCAGGCGCTGGCAGTTCGTCGGATTCGGCTTCGTGATGTTCAAATTCGACGTTGTCGAACAGGCTGGCGGCCGATGATTCGTCCGCCTTCATCGGGGCATGGTTCGGCGTCTGCATCATCATCGGCGCTTCACGAACCGGCTCTGGTGTCGGGGCCACGAACGGGGTCAGCGGCGTTGCCATCGATCGGCGGGCGACCGGTGTTTCCGCCTTGGCCTTTTGCAGGTCGATGCCTGTGGCAACTACCGATACGCGCAAGACACCTTCCATGTTGGTATCAAGGGTCGAACCGACGATGATATTCGCGTCGGGATCGACCTTTTCGCGGATGATGTTCGCCGCTTCGTCCAATTCGAACAGTGTCAGGTCATAGCCGCCGGTGATATTGATCAGAACGCCCTTGGCACCATGCAGGCTGATTTCATCCAGCAGCGGGTTTGCAATCGCCTTCTCAGCGGCCTCGACAGCGCGATTTTCGCCGGTGGCTTCGCCGGTGCCCATCATCGCCTTGCCCATTTCGTCCATCACGGCGCGAACGTCAGCGAAGTCCAGGTTGATCAAGCCAGGGCGGACCATCAGGTCGGTGACACCCTTAACCCCTTGATACAGAACATCATCTGCCATCGCGAACGCTTCGGTAAACGTGGTACGTTCGTTGGCAAGGCGGAACAGGTTCTGGTTCGGGATCACGATCAGCGTATCAACAACGCGTTGCAGGGCTTCGATACCCTCTTCCGCCTGACGCATCCGCTTGTTGCCCTCAAACTGGAACGGCTTGGTCACGACGCCGACCGTCAGCACACCCAGTTCACGCGCGGCTTGCGCGATGATCGGGGCAGCGCCGGTTCCAGTGCCGCCCCCCATGCCGGCGGTGATAAAGCACATGTGCGCGCCGGCCAGATGGTCAACGATCTCCTCGATGGTTTCCTCGGCTGCAGCCGCGCCGACCGTCGGGCGCGCGCCTGCGCCCAGACCTTCGGTGACTTTCAGCCCCATCTGGATTTTCGACGTGGCGCGGCTTTGCTGCAAGGCCTGCGCGTCGGTGTTGGCGACGACAAACTCGACGCCCTCCAGATTTTTGTCGATCATGTTGTTGACCGCATTGCCGCCAGCACCGCCGACGCCAAATACCGTGATGCGCGGCTTCAACTCTTCGCGCTGCGAGGTCACTGTCAGATTCAATGTCATTGTCGGTCCCGCCGTTTTTTGTTGAGCCGCAGCTGCCGCGCGCTGCTTTTTATCATTCCGTCCCATTCCGACCCCCTGTCCTGCTGGGGCAGAAAATCGACTTATCCACGAATCTATCCACAACACGGGCCGAGGTCACGAAAAAACTCACGAATGACACAAAATATGGGGATTTGTGCCGGAATTGACCCGGATGTCGCCACTTTGTCATCATGTTGCGGTTTACCAATTGTCCTTGAACCATTTGAAGGCTCTTTTTATCGACCGCGCCGGATAGCGTTCGGCGGGAATGTCGAAATCCCACCATTCGTCCTGCGGATGTGCCGCGAACAGGCACAGCCCAACGGTCGAGGAAAACGCAGGCCCGGTGGCGGCTTGCGGCAGTCCCTGAACCCGCAGCGGACGGCCCATCCGCACCCTTTGGCCCAAGATGCGCGATGCCAGCCCGTCAAGCCCCGGTATCTGGCTGGCTCCCCCGGTCAGCACGATCTGCTGGCTTGGCAGGTGATCAAAGCCTGTGGCGTCAAGGCGGGCGCGGACATCTTCCAGGATCTCCTCGACCCGTGGGCGCATGATGCCGATCAGTTCGGTGCGGCTGATCTGACGGCGGTCCTTCTCCCAGTCGCCAGAATCGCCGCCAATCTCGATCATCTCGCGGTCGTCCATGCCGGTGGCGTGGACGCCGCCATGCTTGGTCTTGATGCGTTCTGCCACCGCCAAAGGCACCAGAAGGCCCTTGGAGATATCAGAGGTCACATGGTCGCCGCCCAAGCGCACGCTGTCGGCAAAGATCATGTGTTTCTTCATGAAAATCGAAATGCCGGTCGAACCACCACCCATGTCGATGCAGGCCGCACCCAGTTCCTGCTCATCCTCGACCAGACTGGAAATGCCAGAGACATAGGCCGACGACGCGATGCCCGCCAGTTCAAGGTCACAGCGTTTGATGCAGTAAAGCAGGTTCTGCACCACCGCAGCCTCGACCGACAGCAGGTGCAAATCGCACGCCAGCCGGTTGCCGATCTGCCCACGCGGATCGCCGAGACCCGTGCGGTGATCCAGCGCGAAGTTGACGGGTTGGGCGTGGACGACTTCGCGCCCCTCGCCAATATCCGGCACATCGCAATTTGCCAGAACCCGCGCCACGTCCTGTTCGGTGACGACTGAATCCTGCAGTTCCCACTCGCCTGCAAGGCCGTAGCTGCGGGGTTCAGCTCCAGAGAAGCAGGCGATGACGTGATCGACCCGCACGTTCGCCATCTTCTGCGCCGCCTGAACCGCCGTGCGGATCGCCCGCTCTGTTTCATTCATCGCGGTGATTTCGCCAAACTTGACGCCGCGCGATTTTGTGGTCGCCGCACCAATAACCCTGAAATTCGACTGCCCCGCCATAGAGCCGACGCCATCGGACTCTCGCGTATCCTCCAGCCCGTCGAACCGCAGGATCAGACAGGCAATTTTAGAGGTGCCGACATCCAGAATGGCGATCACCCCGCGTTGCAGGGCGGTGCGGCGCATGTTTCGCATGGTGCGTTGGGATTGGTACAGATCGGTCATGTTTTTGACTCCGTTGGGGCAATGCCCTGAGCGCGGCGTAATTCTTCAAGTGCAAATGGGGCAAGGCGCAGGACCGGTCGCTGGTCGTTACGCAGGTCGATAGAGGTCAGGTCGCGGGCCAGAATGTCCTCGGCCTGATTAAGCGCCAGCAGACCCTCCAACGCCTCGATCGGATTTTCCGCCGGCAAAAGAATGGTCTGGTCGCGGTCCAGAACCAGATTCCAGCGGCGATCACTGATACGCACCAACCCGCGATAGCGCGGCATCAGCGGTCCCGCGGCGGCCATGATTTGCGTCGCCTCCAACACCGCAGCGTCCGCCCCGTCGCCTGCAATCAGCGGCAGGTCGGCACGGTCGGCGCGTTCGGCCAGACCTGCGACGCGGTGGCCGGTTGCATCGACCAGGATCAACCCAGTGTCAGTCCGCCAGACCCAAGCCGGGACGCGTTCGGTGATGGTGACCTGCAGCACGCCCCCGGTGCGAACCTTGACCTGTGCGCTGGCCACGGCGTCAAGCTGTTCGGCTTTCAGCTGCACCGCGTCCAGATCCAGATCGAACGAGCTTTGCGGCAGGTGCAGCGCCAGTTTCGCCCGCACCGCATCGGCAAGCTCGGGCGATGCGCCGTCGATGGACAATAGACCGACAAGGAACTCGGGCCG
>JBDSXE010000109.1:0-4406 GCA_039926325.1 Paracoccaceae bacterium
ACCGATGCCGATGGACGAAACCATTGACTGGATCACGCGCCACTCCTCCCGCCTTGCATGCGTCCCTCGCGTCGGCAGCCGCGCACGCTAGAGACCGGACCGCCAATCAATGACCAGAAATTGCGGACTTAAGCCGGGCGCCAACTTGATCCACCAAGAAAAGAACGATTTCCCCGCGCATATGGGCACAACCCCTTTACCAAGGTCCAAAACCGCTTGACCTTTGCCGCCCCCTTCTGTTGAACACCCGCTGATACCAAACAGGAACGGCGGCAGTCCCCATGGACGATCAGAACAAGAACCTAATCCTCGCAACCGTGCTCAGTTTCCTGGTGATCCTGGGCTGGTTCGTGGGCGGGCCGATGCTTTTCCCACAGTGGTTTCCAAAGGAAGCCGCCACAACGCTGACCGCGTTGCCCTCGGATGGCACCACCCCAGCGCCAACGACCGGCGCAACACCGGTCCCCACCAATGTCGCTGCACTGGAGGCCGCCCCACAACCTGAAGCGCCCCGCCTGACGGTGGATACTCCGAAACTTACCGGTTCGATCTCGATGCTCGGTGGACGGTTTGACGATCTTTCGCTCAAAACCTACCACGAAACGCTCGCCGCCAATTCGCCCACCGTTCGCCTGTTGTCGCCCGTCGGCAAAACTAATACCTATTATGCCGTCTTCGGCTTTGCCCCCGGTAACGGGCTGGACGAGGCCGACGTGCCAGGGGCCAAGACCGAATGGCAGATGGCAGCGGGTGGCACATTGGGTGTCGATCATCCGGTCACCCTGCATTGGGAAAACGGCAAGGGCCTGAACTTTGTCCGCACCATCGCGGTGGACAAGGATTTTATGTTCACGATCACCGATGCCGTTGAAAACAAAGGCATAACCGAGGCGCGGCTGGCCCCCTACGGCATCATCGCCCGCCACGGACTGCCGAAACTTGAGAAGATTTACGTTGTCCACGAGGGCGTTGTTCGCCGCACTGATGGCGATCTGGAAGAGACAAAATACGCCAAAATGCTGTCACTGCCCACAGCGGAAGGCGGGAATACCGAACTGGTCGAGGCCAAGAAAGACGGCTGGATCGGCTTTACCGATCACTACTGGATGACAACGCTGATCCCGGAACAGGGCAAACCCTTTGCCGCCGTCACCAAATACACCCCCGGCGCTGACATCTATCAAACCGAAGTGCGCGAATCCCTGATGACCGTCGCCCCCGGCACCACTGCAACGACCTCTGTCCGCTTTTTCGCTGGCGCAAAGGAATGGGAGACCATCCGCAACTACCAGAACAACGAGGGCGTCGCGGGCTTCATCGACAGCATCGACTGGGGCTGGTTCTTTTTCCTGACCAAGCCGATTTTCTTCGTGTTGCACTGGCTGCATGGCATCATCGGCAACATGGGTCTTGCCATCATCGCGCTGACTTTCATCCTGAAATTGCTGGTCCTGCCGCTGGTCTACAAATCCTCGGTTTCGATGGCGCGGATGAAGGAATTGCAGCCGGAACTAGAGGCGCTCAAGGAAAAGGCGGGCGACGACAAGCAAAAGTTGCAGCGCGACATGATGGCGCTTTATAAAGAGAAAAAGGTTAATCCGGCCGCAGGTTGTCTGCCGATCCTGCCCCAAATCCCGATCTTTTTCTCGCTGTACAAAGTGATTTTCGTCACCATCGAACTTCGCCAATCGCCATTTGTCGGCTGGATTCGTGACCTGTCGGCCCCCGACTCGTCATCGGTCTTCAACCTGTTCGGCCTGCTGCCGTGGGCGTCTCCCGAACCCGGCACACTACTGGCGACCATTTTCATCGGCCTGCTTCCGATCATGCTGGGTTGTTCGATGTGGCTGCAGCAAAAACTGAACCCGGCCCCCGCCGATCCGGTTCAGGGCCAGATTTTCGCCTGGATGCCGTGGGTTTTCATGTTCATGTTAGGCCGGTTCGCAAGCGGTTTGGTCATCTACTGGATCACCAACAACACGATCACGTTTGCGCAGCAGTATCTGATCATGTGGAGCCACGGTAAAAGGCCGGACATTTTTGGCAATATCCGCGGCAAGAACAAGCCATTGGTGGCCAAACCCGTGGCGGCCAATCAGGCGGCCAAGCCGCGAAAATGACGACGCAGCTGGTCCAGATAACCCGGCATCCGATCAAGGGCCACGGACGCGAAAACCTCGCGTCCGTTGTGCTTTCGCCCGGTCAGTGTCTGCCGTGGGATCGGCACTGGGCTGTCGCACATGAGGCGGCCAAGCTGGTGCCGGGCTGGAACAGCTGCGTCAACTTTGCCAGGGGCGCCAAAGCCCCGGCATTGATGGCAATTTCTTCTGCCTTGAACGAGGCTTCTGGTGTCATCACGCTGACGCACCCGGATCGCGGTTCGATTGCCTTTCGGCCAGACGATGCCGCCGACCTTCCACGTTTTCTAGAATGGGTTCGCCCGCTAAACCTGCCCGATCGCGCCCAACCCGAAAAAATCGTCACTGCGGGACGTGGTATAACCGACAGCGATTTTCCCTCAGTGTCCATCCTGTCGACCGCTACCCTTGCGGATTTGTCGGCGCGGATTGGGCTCAAGCTGGTTGCAGAGCGATTTCGCGGCAATTTGTGGCTTGATGGCGAAGAGCCTTGGGCCGAATTCGGCTGGCTCGGACGCGAAGTGCGGGTTGGTACTGCGGTTCTGCGGATTGAAGAACGCATCACCCGCTGCTCGGCCACCTCGGTTGATCCAG
This sequence comes from Paracoccaceae bacterium, assembly GCA_039926325.1. Lineage (GTDB taxonomy): Bacteria > Pseudomonadota > Alphaproteobacteria > Rhodobacterales > Rhodobacteraceae > Stagnihabitans. The sequence continues at coordinate 2,733 of JBDSXE010000109.1, forward strand.
AAACGGGCCGGTCAGATGCAGATACGCTCAACGCGTTGCAGGTTAATTACGGGCATAAGGATTTCGGGGTGTATGGCACCGTGATCAGTGGCGGCACCGTTGCCGTCGGCGACCAATGGAGCGTCACATGAACCTGCAATATAGTCTGGCCCCCGAGCCCGAAGATGAAGCGCGCGAAACCGGGCGGCTGATGTTTGCGGGTCCGGTGGATTTCGTCAAAGGCGTGGTCGCGATGTCTGGCTTGCCGCCCGCTGACCGGCTTGAGGTGTGCTTTGCAGGCCGCTCCAACGTCGGCAAATCCAGCCTGATCAATGCGCTGACGGGCCGAAAATCGCTAGCGCGTGCGTCGAATACTCCGGGTCGGACGCAAGAGATCAACTATTTCGCGTTGGGTGATACCCGCTTCCTCGTCGATTTGCCCGGCTACGGCTATGCCGAGGCTCCGGTGGCGGTTGTGGCGAAGTGGCAAGCCCTGTTGAAAAGCTACCTTTCCGGGCGGCAAACTTTGCGGCGGGCGTTTGTGTTGGTGGATGCGCGGCATGGCGTCAAAGCTGTTGATGAAGAGATCATGCTGCTGCTGGACCGATCCGCACTGACGTTTCAGACCGTGCTGACCAAAGTCGACAAGATATTGAAGACTGAACGGGACGCCGTGATCGAACAGGTCAAGGGTGCGCTGTCCAAGCACGCAGCGGCTTATCCGGAGATTGTGGTGACCTCGTCCGAGAAGGGCGAAGGGATAGAGATGTTGCGCGCCATCATCGCCACGATGATCTGACCCTATTTTCCGCAGATCGGCCGCAAGTAGGTGCCCACTTCTCCCTGATTTTGGGCAAGTCAGACGTGCTGGCCGCCATTGATCGGGATTTCGGTGCCTGAGATGTAGGCGGACTGGTCGGAGCAAAGAAACCAGATCACGTCGGCCACCTCTTTTGTCTGCCCGAGCCGTCGCAGTGGCAGGCTGTCGACCAGCTTTTCGGTGCCGGGCGACAGGATTGCAGTCTCAACCTCGCCGGGGGCAATCGCGTTTACCCGCACGCCGAACGGACCAAAATCGTGGGCCATCTCTCGCGTGAGGGCAGCGAGTGCTGCTTTCGAGGTGGAATAAGCAGCACCGGCGAAAGGATGGACTCGCGATCCGGCGATCGAGGTGACGTTGACGATGGAGCCTTTTGCGGCAGTGAGTTCGTCCTTCAAACCACGGGCGAGGATGACCGGGGCGAAGAAGTTGACGTGGAAAACCTGCCCCCACGTTCGCAGATCGGTGGTGATGGTGTCGAGGCGGGTGCCGCCGGGGTCTTTCGGGCTAATGCCGGCATTGTTGACGAGGGCATCGAGTTTGCCGTGCAACTTGGATTTTATCACCTCCAGCGCCGCGATGGTTTTGGTGGGGTCGGCGAGGTCGATCTGGATGTGATTGCCCTCGCCGCCAGGCCAGGGGCAACGCGGGTCGAAGGCGTGACGAGAGCAGGTAAGGACGCGCCAGCCCTCTGCCGAGAATCGCTTGACGGTGGCGTGGCCGATCCCGCGACTGGCGCCGGTCAGGACGATGGTTTTCTGATCGGGCATGCGTCACCTTTTTATTGCCTATTAAGGGTAGGGGATGGTTGGCGGAAGGCAAGCTGATTATGGGCGTCCGGATATGGACATTTCACAATTATGTTTAATATCAGT
>JBDSXE010000110.1:0-3014 GCA_039926325.1 Paracoccaceae bacterium
AGCATCAGGCGGTTGATCCGCGCCTCTTGCTCGTCGGAACTGAAGATGTCGCCACCCTCCGAGATCGCGCCGACGCCTAGAAAGAGCTGATCAAACCACAGCCGTTCCAGCGCATCCTCTGCCAGCATCCCGACCATCGAGGCGTTCTGCGGCCGGAGTGTGCCGCCAAGCAAGGTAACGGTCATTTCAACAACTGGCAGCAACAGCTGTGCAACGGGCAGGCAGTTGGTGAACACCCGCAGCGGCATCGGGTGCAGACGCAGGCGACGGGCGAGCTGCAAGACGGTCGTTCCGGCATCCAGAAACACCGCGCTGTCGGGGCGCAACAGGCTGTAGGCGGCGTCACCGATGGCGCGTTTGGCGGTCAGGTTGATCTGTTCGCGGCTTTCAAAGGCAACCTCGGCACCCGACGCCTCTGAAATGCGGGCACCACCGTGGACGCGCACGACTGCGCCCGCCTCTTCCATCGCCACAAGGTCACGCCGCACCGTGGGTTCAGACGCGCCCACAGCCTCGGCAATCTGGCCGACCGAGGAATAGCCTTTGGAATATAGGTGCTGCCGAATGGCCGCCGCGCGGTCGATCTTCATGACATTCCCCCGATTGGGGTATCAAGCCTATGCCTAGCCTCACTGTCAATCAATTTTCTGATCATTTGTGACTGAATTTGCGACGGCGTTTCAGGTCACAACCGATCAAACTACACCACTCGTCCGCAGATCGGCAGATCATTTGCGCGAAAGATGTCGCGCATGCTTGGGGCTACGCGCCCAATGGTTGCCATAGGAACCAGCCCTATTCGGGCTTTGCTCTGCCCTAACGTTCTGCCAGTGTGTGGACGACCCGAGTGTGAAGTATTGCCGTTGAGACCCGAGCCAGCCCCTGTGACAGCCTCTTTCCGCGCCCGTTGGGCGGCGTTGCGTAACATCTGGCCGTTTCTACAGTTGGTCTGGGATGCCAGTGCCATCTTGACCGTAGCGTCTATCGTCCTGCGGCTGGTGCGGGCGGTGCTGCCGATAGCGGCGCTGTGGATCGGCAAGCTGATCATCGACGATGTGGTCACACTGTCCGCACTGACCGACCGGCCAGCGACGATCTTGGGCTGGTGGCAGGCCGGGCATCTGAAATTGTTGACGCTGTATGTCGTGACAGAGCTCGCGCTGGCGATATTGTCCGATGTGCTGGGGCGTGTTGTGGGGCTGGTGGACAGCCTGCTGTCGGACAAGCTGACGATGTCATCCTCGATCCGGCTGATGGAACATGCGGCGACGCTGGATCTTGAGGATTTCGAAGATGCAGAGTTTCAGGACAAGCTGGAACGCGCACGGCGGCAATCCAGCGGACGTATGACGTTGATGGGGCAGCTGTTCAGTCAGATGCAAAACTTGCTGACCGTGGCTACATTCGCGGCGGGGTTGGTGGTTTATAACCCGTGGCTGATCCTGTTGTTGCTGGTCGCACTGGTACCCGCGTTTGTGGGCGAGGCGCATTTCAACGCGCAAAGCTATTCGCTGGATTTCCGGCGCACGCCGGAGCGGCGCGAACTGGATTACGTGCGCCAGACCGCGGCCAGCGTAGAATCCGCCAAGGAGGTCAAGATCTTTGGCCTGAACCAGTTTCTGACCGACCGCTACCGCACCCTGTCGGAAAGCTTTTACATCGCCAGCCGCAAGATCGCGCAGCAGCGTGCGCTGTGGGGCGGGGTGCTGACCAGTCTGGGCACGCTTGGCTACTACGCGGCCTATGCGTGGATCATCGCCAGCACGGTGGCCGGAACGCTGACTATTGGCGACCTTACGTTCCTGTCGGGGTCGTTCCTGCGGCTTCGCACTTTGCTGGAGGGGTTGTTGTCCAGCTTTTCCTCGACCGCGGCGCAGGCACTGTATCTGGACGATCTGTTCAGCTTTTTCGAGGTTCAGCCGGAAATTCTGTCGCCTGCCAACGCCCGGTCTATGCCGGTTCCGCTGCAACAAGGGTTTGTGTTCGACAATGTCGGCTTCCGCTATCCGGGGGCCGAACATTGGGCGGTGCGCGGGTTGAGTTTCGATTTGCGCGCGGGCGAAACGCTGGCGCTGGTGGGCGAGAATGGCGCTGGCAAGACCACGTTGGTCAAGCTGTTGGCGCGGCTTTACGACCCGGACGAGGGGCGGATCACGCTGGATGGCCACGACTTGCGCGAATACGATCTGGAGGGGCTGCGCGGGGCGATGGGCGTGATCTTTCAGGATTTCATGCGCTATAACCTGACCGCCGCCGACAATATCGCCGTGGGCCGGATTGAAGAGCGCGACAACCGCGATCGGATCATCGCAGCGGCGCGGCGCAGCCTGTCGGACCGGGTGATCGAGGGGTTGCCGGAGAAGTACGATCAGATGATCGGCAAACGCTTTCGCAATGGTGTCGAACTGTCGGGTGGTGAATGGCAGAAGATCGCCATCGCCCGGGCCTATATGCGCGGGGCGGAGGTCTTGATATTGGACGAACCGACCGCCGCCTTGGACGCCCGGTCAGAGTTCGAGGTGTTCCAGCGGTTCAAGGAATTGAGCGTGGGCAAAACCGCGATCCTGATATCGCACCGGTTCAGTTCGGTGCGGATGGCGGACCGGATATTGGTGCTGTCCGGTGGCAGGGTAGAGGCATCCGGCACCCATGAAGAGCTGCTAGCGCAATCGGGGCGCTACGCCGAACTGTTCGAATTGCAGGCGGCGGGGTATCGGTGAACTACGGCTTGCGAATGGCGCGGGCGACCTGTTGCAGTGCTTGGAATGCCGCAAACCGGGCGGCGTGCAGCGTTTGGATTGCGCCACCCGCCGGAGTGAAGGTTTGCTCTGCACGGGACATGGCGGCCATTGCCTGCGGGACATCGGTGTAAACACCCCCCGCAACTGCGCCAAGGATGGCGGAACCGAGAAGGACGGGTTCGTCGGCCTTGGTCGCCACGACGGGCAGACCGGTGGCGTCGGCAAGAATCTGGCGCACCAGATCATGGCTGCCCGCGCCACCGCTGATCATCA
>JBDSXE010000111.1:0-2558 GCA_039926325.1 Paracoccaceae bacterium
ATCCGTGCCGGTATATTCCCAGTAGGCAAACAGCATATCCTGGGGTTCCGCCAAGAAGATGCTGCAATTCTGAATGTTTGCCGCCCGCAGTGCCGCGTCCATGTCAGGCCAAGGTGCGGTGTGCAGCGACTTATACTCGGCCAACCGCTCTGGCCGGATGCCGATTGCCATGCCCATTCGTTGCATCCTAGCGCAGCCTGTTGCCGTTTTCGGCGAACAGCCGGGTGCGGGCCATACTGAACGGCAGGCTAATCCGCTGGCCCGGCACGGCGACCGAGTCGCGCTGTTCAGCAATCAAGGTCTCACCAGTGTCCAGTTTGGCGTAAAGGTAGGAGGTAGCACCCAGCCGTTCGACCACTTCGATCACCGCCGAGAGGCTATTGCCGCCGCCGTCAAAATGCTCTGGCCGGATGCCGAGTTTTAGTTTTTCACCCGGCGTCAGCGGGCTTTTGACCAGCGGAGGCGCTGCAGAGACGCCACCAAAGGAAAGGGTGCCCGCGGTCGTCACCACGCAATCCAGAAAGTTCATACGGGGTGAACCGATGAAGCCTGCAACGAACAGATTGTCCGGGTCTTCATAAAGCTGCATCGGTGGGCCGACCTGTTCGATCTTGCCCGCCCGCATCACCACGATCTTTTGCGCCAGCGTCATCGCTTCGGTTTGGTCGTGGGTCACGTAGATGATCGTATTGCCAAGCGCCTGATGCAGCTTGGCAATCTCTACCCGCGTCTGCACCCGCAATTCAGCGTCGAGGTTGGACAACGGCTCGTCAAACAGGAAAACCTCCGGGTCGCGGACGATGGCGCGGCCGATGGCGACGCGCTGGCGTTGGCCACCGGACAGGGCGGCGGGCTTGCGGTCCAGCAGAGCCTCCAGTTGTAGAATCGTGGCGGCGCGCATCACCTTGGCGTCAATCTCTACCTTGGGGCGGTGGGCCATTCGCAGGCCAAAGCTCATGTTTTCGGCCACCGTCATGTGGGGGTAAAGAGCATAGGACTGGAACACCATGGCTAGGCCGCGTGTCGCCGGATCCACATCGTTCATGCGTTTTCCGCCGATGGTCAAAGTGCCGCCGGTTATCTCCTCCAGCCCGGCGATGCAGCGCAAAAGCGTTGATTTACCGCAGCCCGAGGGGCCGACGAAAACTGTGAATTCCCCTTTCTCGATGGACAGCGAGACATCCCGCAGCACCTGAACAGTGCCGAAGGTCTTGGTGATGTTTGCGAGCTCGATTTGGGGCATGGGTCAGCCTTTGACAGCGCCGACGGCGATACCGTTGACGATCTGGCGTTGAAAGAAGACGTAGAGGATGATGATCGGGGCAGCCGCCAGCGCGATGCCAGCACAAAGCAGGGGGATGTTCGTTGTATATTCACCGCGCAAAGCCGCAATGCCTACCATGACAGTGCGTTCCTTCTGCAGCACCAGAAGCGAGATCAGCACGTCATTCCAGCAGTACAGTGTGTTGAGGATGCCGAGGGTCAAAAGCGCGGGCTTGCCCATCGGCAGCATGATGTTCCACCAGATTTGCAACAGGGTGGCACCATCCATCCGCGCCGCCTCTACCAGTTCGCGGGGAAGGCGGGCGTAGAAGGCGGTCATAAGGTAGACACAAAACGGCAAGAAGAACGCGGTATAGGCGAGGATCAGCCCGATGCGGGTGTTGATCAGGCTCAGGGCGATCATGGTGCGGTAGAACGGCACCAGCACGACCTGAACCGGGATCATCAGCGAGGCTAGGATCACGATGACCAGCAAACGGCGGTAGGGAAACCGCAGCATCTCCAGCGAAAATCCGGCCAAGGATGAGGTCAGCAGCAACAGGATGACCGCCCCAACCGTAACGACGACCGAGTTGAACAGGTAGTCCGACAGATGCGCCCTGCTCCAGGCGTCAGTGAAGTTCGATAAGGTTGGTTCGTGGACCAAGCCGAAGCGGTCAAGAATATATGCCTTCTGGCTTTTCAGCGCGTTGTTGACGGTAAAGAACACCGGGTAAATGCAAGACAGCGCCAGCAGCGCCATCGGCACGGCGGCAACCCACATCAGACGTTTTTCGCGTTTGGCCAGGACGGACATGTGACCCTCACAAATTCGCGTTGCGCGACATGATGCGGATCTGGACATAGGCCAGCACCGCCATCACGCAGAACAACACCATGGAAATCGCGGCGGCATAGCCTGGGCGGTTCATCTTGCCCTGCTCTAACCAGATCAGGAATTCGGGCAACGTGGTTGCTGTGCCGGGGCCGCCTGCAGTCAGGACATAGATCAGCCCGAACATAGAGGTCAGAACGCCGATTGTGGTGACGACCGCGACAAACTCTATGATCGGCCGCAGCGACGGCAGTATCACATGGACCCAGATTTGCAGCGGCTTGGCGCCATCCAGCCGCGCGGCTTCCACCAGTTCTTCAGGCACGGTGGACAGACCAGCGAGGAAGATCAGCACGCTCATCCCGAAAGTGGCCCAAAGTTGCACGGCGATAAGGCAGGCGAGGGCAGTGGCCCCGCTGCCAAGCCAATCGACCGGCAGAATGCCCAAGGCTTTTAAACC
>JBDSXE010000112.1:0-3419 GCA_039926325.1 Paracoccaceae bacterium
GTTCAGATCGGTCCCTCTGACACGCCGATCCCGGTTCACTTCGCGGTCGCAGGCAACCCGAACCTGTCGGTGCCGCAGGAAGGCGCGCTGGAGTTTTCGCTGCGCGATGTGTTCGACGTTCCAGACCTTGCCACCACCAACGATGACATCGTCAACGGCACTCGCACCCACAATCCCGACGGTTCGCAGCCGCTTGCCCCATTCACCGCACAGCGCGTCGATTATTCCCTTGCCCGCCTTAGCCACTACACCGCCACCGATGCCGTCCATTTTCAGAACTATGTCCTGTTCACGAACTACCAGTTCTACGTTGACGAGTTCGAGGCTATGGCACGGGCCGCCCTGAACGATCCTGCCCTTGGCTACACCGGCTTTGTCGCCGCCGGGAACGAGATGATCACGGCCCCCGATGGCCTGCTGCACCCCAGTTCGCGCTCTCCGCAAATGCCGACGTACCATCTGAAACGTGCGGACGGCAACGGCATCACCCTCGTCAACATCGGCATCGGCCCGTCCAACGCCAAGACGGCCACCGACCACATCGCCGTCCTGCGCCCCCACGCTTGGCTGATGGTGGGCCATTGCGCCGGCCTGCGTAATAGCCAGAGCCTTGGCGACTTCTGCCTGGCCCACGCCTACCTGCGCGAGGATCACGTCCTTGACGACGATCTGCCTCTTTGGGTGCCGATCCCCGCACTCGCGGAGATTCAGATCGCCCTGCAAGACGCCGTGGCAGAGGTCACCCAGTTAGAAGGGTACGCGCTGAAAGCCATCATGCGGACGGGCACCATCGCCACCATCGACAACCGCAACTGGGAACTGCGCGACCAGTCCGGCCCGGTTCGCCGCCTGTCACAATCCCGCGCCATAGCACTTGATATGGAAAGCGCCACCATCGCCGCTAACGGCTTTCGCTTTCGCGTGCCCTACGGCACATTGCTATGCGTGTCCGACAAACCGCTGCACGGCGAATTGAAACTGCCGGGGATGGCATCTGAGTTTTACAAAACCCAAGTCAGCCGCCACCTGCAGATCGGAATTCGCGCGATGGAGCTTCTTCGCGACATGCCTCTGGGACAGATTCACAGCCGCAAACTGCGTAGTTTTGAAGAAACAGCATTCCTGTGACCCCTGTTTTTCCCAGAAATCCGGCAAAAAAGCCTTGCTTTGTTCGGGAAAACCTAGTGTAGCGGACAATGCAGGCCGAAAAGGCCCATGGTAAATTCCGCTCCAAATGCGGACACGTAAAAGAGGGACTGCCAAATGTCGAAACCAATGACCAAGACCCAACTTCTTGCCGCCTTGGCCGAAGCAATGGGATCGGACAAGAAAATCGCCGGTGCCGCGCTTGACGCGATTGCGACCGTTGTGGCCCGCGAAGTGGCCGCTGGTGGCGCAGTGACGCTTCCGGGTCTGGGTAAAATGGTCTGCCGCGAACGCCCGGAACGTCAGGTCCGCAATCCGGCCACCGGCGAAACTGTTACCAAAGGTGCCGACAAGCAGGTCAAATTCTCGATCGCCAAGGCACTGAAAGATTCCGTCAACGCCTGAGTTTTTCTGGGGCATGACCGCAAAGGGCCGCCCCATCAGGCGGCCCTTTTTACTTGCCGCAGTTGTCATTGTTCATACCAGCACAGGCCCGCAATGCCCCGCATCGACCTCCGCGCCCTGCTGATGGGCCTCGCCTTTTCGCTGATGTGGTCCTCGGCCTTTGCCACGGCCCGCATCATCGTGGCCGATGCGCCGCCGCTTTGGGCGCTGACATTCCGCTTTACCGCCTCTGGCCTTGTCGCAGTCGCCATCGCCCGCGCCCTTGGTCAAAGCTGGCAGCTGACGCGTCCGGTGGCCCGCTCTGTCCTGATCTTTGGCCTGTGCCAGAACGCGCTTTACCTCGGCCTGAACTTCGTAGCCCTGCAGTGGGTCGAGGCTTCACTTGCTTCGATCATCGCGTCCACCATGCCGCTGATCGTCGCTCTGCTGGGTTGGCTTTTCCGGGGCGAAAAAGTCAGCCGCCTTGGCCAATTCGGCCTCGCTCTGGGATTTGCCGGAGTGACGCTGATCATGGGCACACGTCTGTCCGGCGGCACGGACCCGATCGGCATCGCAATGTGCGTTGCAGGCGCGACCGCACTCGCCATCGCCACCCTGACCGTCCGCTCCATTTCGGCCCAAGGAAATCTGCTGATGGTGGTCGGCCTGCAAATGCTGGTCGGCTCTGTGACCCTCGCCTTCGTCGCGCTGCTGACGGAACCCCTGACGATCCACCTGAGCCTGCCGCTAAGTATCGCGTTCGTCTACCAGATCATCGTTCCCGGTCTGACCGCCACGCTGCTGTGGTTCGCTCTTGTCAAACGCATCGGCGCGGTCCGCGCCTCGACCTTCCACTTCCTCAATCCATTTTTCGGCGTCTTGGTCGCCGCTGTGTTGCTTGGTGAGAAAATCAGCACCACCGACATCGCCGGGGTGCTGATTGCCATGTTGGGTATCCTTGCGGTGCAACTGTCGCGTCAGGCCGTCAGCAAATCCTGATCATACGCCTTGGCCTTTGCCAGCGCGGGCCGCGCCTGATAGCGCGCAACCCAGTCCCTGATCAGCGCGTCATCCGGCATCAGCTGCGGCATGAACGTGAACGCCGACGCGCAGATCATATCCGCCGCAGTATACTGCTCGCCACATAGCCACGGCCCGTGCGTCAGTGCCGTATGCAGCCGCGCCGCCACCTCTGGCAGCCCCCGAAAGTTCCGCACCAGCCCCTGATGCCTGATCCCCATCGCCTCCAGCATCATCACCGGCTCCACCACGCCCTGATACCAGAACAGCCACGTCAGATACTCGCCGCGCTTGGCCGTGCCGGGCTTGGGAGCCAGGCCACTTTCCGGGAACAAAGCCGTCAGATACAGCATGATCGCACCGCTTTCCGTGATCACCGTGCCATCGTGGATCAGCGCCGGAACCTTGCCCTCTGGATGCGGATTGCCGGGATCGCGCGCGCCTGTGCCATCATTCCTCACCAGATCCACCGCTTTGATCGCGATCTTGTCCCAGATCCCCATCTCGTCAATCAGCATCAGTATCCTGGTAGAGCGCGAGTTCGGGGCATGAATAAGCGTCAGCATCATCTTCTCCTTGAGTTATCTTCCGCCCCCCTTATGCTCCCGCTGTCCTGTCAGAAACCGTCAGCAGCCATGCCCCGCCCAGACCGTCTGTTCCGCCTGCTTCACGCCCTGCGAACGCTGCCGCAGCCGGTAACTGCCGCGCGTCTGGCCGACGAGACCGAGGTCAGCCCCCGCACGCTTTACCGCGACATCGACACGCTGCGGTCCGGTGGTGCCTTGATCGACGGGGCAGCCGGCCTTGGCTACACCCTGACCGAAGACCCCGCCCTGCCGCCGCAGATGTTCACGCGGCTGGAGGTCGAG